>JAHJTI010000007.1 GCA_018829945.1 Pseudomonadota bacterium
ATCCAAAAAGGAACGTCACCCCGGTGAAAACCGGGGTCCAGGAATGCTGCGACAATCTAGAAACCGGATTCCGCCGGGATGACAGACTATTGAGCGTTTTGAAAAACAGAAAAACACCCTTCGACAGGCTCAGGGCGAACGGAATGGGCTTGACGATGAACCTCTTGAGACACAATGTGCCTGCTGTCATCGGGGTGACAAAAAACGCATTCAGTGTTCATTTTGCAAGAAGCTTTGATATCAAGACAACAACCGTTCACCCTGAGCCTGTCGAAGGGTGTTTTTCTGTTTTTCAAAACGCTCAATAGTCTGTCATCCCGGCGGAATCCGGTTTCTAGATTGTCGCAGCATTCCTGGACCCCGGTTTTCACCGGGGTGACGTTCCTTTTTGGATCATCGAGATGATGTGTGTTTAATTATTCCGGTCGGGCGCGACAGTCTTCATCAGAATCGCACAGAAGGCCCCTTGTGCCCCCGCCAGAGCCACCGACTGCTGTTCCTTGGTCTGCATGTCCCTCAGGACTGCCTGGCCCGTGGCAAGCTCTTCCTCGCCCAAAATGAGCACAAAGCGTGCTTTGGCCCGGTCTGCCTGCTTCATCTGGCTTTTCAGGCTCTTGCCCTCAAGGTCCATGGCAACCTGCAGACCTTTGCGCCGGAGAAGATGCACAATGGGAAAGGCTGCCACAGCGGCTGCCTCGCCCAAGGCGGCGACAAACAGGTCTGTTCCCGGATCACAACATGCATTTGCGTTCTGCTGGCTCATCAGGAGGACCAGACGTTCCATGCCCATGGCAAAGCCGATGCCGGGCATGTTTTTGGCCCCGCCTAATTGCTCAACCAGACCGTCATAGCGGCCTCCGGCCCCCACGGCGCTTTGCGCTCCAAGCGCATCGGTAACAAACTCAAAGGTGGTGCGGGTGTAATAATCAAGTCCACGCACCATGAAAGGGTTCACCGCATAGGGAACAGCCAGCAGGTCCAGGCTCGCCTTGGTTTGCTTGAAATGCTCGTCGCAGTCGGTGCAGAGATGGTCGAGGATGGCCGGTGCGGTCACATACTGTTCCTGGCAATGGCTGCTTTTGCAGTCAAGAACCCGGAGGGGGTTGCTTGTGCTGCGTCGTTGGCAATCTTCGCAGATATGCTCCGTGCGTTCAGCCAGGAAATTTATCAATGCCTCTTTATACGCCGGACGACACGCCGGGCAGCCCAGGGAGTTGATCTGCAGGCTTGTCGTAAGGCCAAGCTCGTCAAGGATCAGCCAGCCCATGGCGATCAGCTCCGCATCAAGCCGGGGGTGATCCAAGCCCAGCACCTCCACGCTCATCTGGTGGAATTGCCGCAATCTCCCTTTCTGCGGGCGTTCATGCCGGAACATGGGTCCGATGGTGTAGATGCGCTGCACAGGCAGTTTCGCCTGCAGCCCATGCTCGATAAAGGCGCGCAGCACCGAGGCCGTGCCCTCCGGCCGCATGGTGATGGAATCGCCGTTGCGGTCGGAAAAGGAATACATCTCTTTTTCGACAATATCCGTGGCCTCGCCGATGGATCGGGCAAACAACTCGGTTTTTTCCAATATCGGCACCCGGATCTCGCTGAACCCGAAGCGCTGAAAGATATTCCTGGCTGTGGCCTCGATATGCTGCCAGAGGGCAACCTCGTCGGGGAGGATATCCTTAAAGCCTTTCAGGGCCTGAATGCTCATCGTATGCCTCGCATGCACGGAAAATAAAACGCCCGGTCAGTTTCGCCGGGAAAACCTGTCAATAAAAGAAAATGGCAGAAAAACAGGTATTCATATCCCACCTCTTTGTAATTGTCAAGAGAGGCAAGTGAAAGGCGAGGTCAGACGTCGAAACACAATAGAAAAAGCCCTGCCGGAATTTCCGGCAGGGCTTGATTGAACAGGTTCCAGCTAAATCGCTATGCGCTAGGCATAGGCGAAATTAGAAGGTCATGGTCAGAGAGTGGGTCAGCAAGTAGACATTATCGGTGTCGGCGGTGGTAGCGGTAGACTTGAAGAAATCGCCGGTATCCAGGTAGCCGAAATGGGCCTCGTAGGTGAGGTTGTCAAGCAGCTTATAAGCCGCCCCGATGTTGTACTCCCAACCGTACTCGTCATCGCGACCAGCATAGTTAGCTCCGCCAGTCTGCGTTGCTTCATCAGCCTGTGCATAGGCAACGGCGGCGTGGAGGGTCAACTGGTTGGAAACTGCGTAGTCGGCACCCAGAATAAAGGCGTGTACGCCAGCGGTAGCCATATTGGAATTGGCAGTGTTTTGATCGGGGTTCAGCAACCCGGTGGTACGACCGGTAAGAATGTACAGGGGTTCAAACTCAGTGCCGGTGCCAGTGCCGGTAGCTTTGGTGGTACCGAACAGGGCCTGGTTATTGTCGCTATCCGCTGTGTTGTCGTCACCCTCGGCATAGAAATACATACCGCTTACGGTGAGGGCATCGAATTTGCCACCCACTTCCAGCATGGCGGCCAAGGAGTCATAATCAACGGTGGCGGTTTGATCGCCGAAGTTGTAGTGCAACTCGGTATTGACAAAGTAGTTGTCGAATTTCATCTTGGCATACGGGTTGATGACCTGCCGCTCAGTAATCCCGGAGTTATCGTTAAGGAAAATGTAGCGAACGTTGAAGTCGTGGTCAGCGGTGGTATATCCCAGACGCGCTTCATAACGATCGGAGTCTGTTGCGCTGGTCGTTCCGTCAACATTTTCATTCTCGGTCAATTTTGCGGTAAAGAACAGGAGATTCCACGGTTTGGGCATGAAGGACGGCCACCACATGATACGGTTCTGGCGGATGTCGGTGTTCAGGAAATTGGTGCCATAAGGGCCAGCCGAAGTGCGGCCGATACGGATTTTACCGATTTCGGAAGCGTAATCCATATACAACTGATGTACATAGACATCATTGGAGCCGGGAGAAAGTCCTTCCACGTCACCACCAGTCTGGCCACCCCAAATGGTATTGTCGGCAAGGCGGATATCGCCAAGCATGGAGATCTTGTCGTTGACCTTCATTGTAGGTCTTACAACAAAGGTGTGCTGGTACCAAGAATCGGAAGTGTTGTCGGTGCCGGCAGTCTCGTTGACTGCCACTCCGCCACCGTCGCCACCGTTCATGTAGATACCTTCAACGAGGTACTGGCCGCTCATCTTGAACTCAACGGCGGAGGCAGTGGTGGCCAGTCCCGCGACCAAGCCCAATGCTGCTACAGTAGATAATACTTTTTTCATCTCTTATCTCCTTTGATAAGTGTTTAAAAAAAAAGAACTTAACAACTTTAGAGCAAATTTCCAGAGGAAATGTCAAGTTTTTTTTACTGCGGTGCAATTTTTTTTACTGCGGTAAAAAAAACGGCTATCAGTTTGTAACCTTAATCGGTCAGTCCAAAAAAATCACTGTTCCGTTTTTTTGGTGAAATCCAGTTGATATATGAGCATGGTGGAGGTTTGGTCTCCAAACAGATCAAGCGAACTGCTGCTTACAATCAGGCCGACCAGCAGTTCCGCGCTCTTTTTGTCCGCGTTGGGACGGAGAAGATAGTCCACGATATAGCCGTCGATCTTTCTGGTGCGCCACAGTTCAGACAGGGCCAGTCCGTTCCAACTGAGGGCATGGATCTCGCCGGAGGGGTAGTTTTTCATGTTTTCAAAAATACGCGACGAGGTTGACAAATTTTTGTTGATGATGATGTCCTGTTGGCCATCGCCATTCACGTCATAGGCAATGATCCGCGAGGGGATATAGATCCGGGTGGAGCTTTCCTGGTTGCTCGTTCTTGCTGCTCCCATGGCATCGGCGCCACCAATGAAGCGAGTGGTGCCTCCGTAAAATTCATCGCTTTTCCAGAGGACGGTACCACTGGAGCGCAACACCCGGAGCCGATCATACTCGTCGATGGCGATTATTTCCCGGCTGCCGTCATTGTCCAGATCGGCAATGGTGAATTCAAACAGGTTGACATTGGCCGGGACTTCCATGGGGCTTCCCGCGGTAAGTGCGTCATTGCGAAGGTCTAGGCGGTAGATGCCTGGGGCCACTGCCTTATCAGAGGCAGCCCGTTGACCTGCCAGCACCGTACCTTCACCCGGGATGGGCATGGCCCTGACATACCATCTTTGATCCTGGAAGAGATAGTTTGCCTTATCCGTGCCGAGCCATTCAAAGGCGAAGGAGTGCGGTTGTTTGCTGTCAGCAGCGCTCACATAGACTTCCGGTTTGCCGTTTTTGTTCAGGTCCGCCACGGTGATAGCGTGGATGCGGTAGCCGACCTTGCCGGGGATCTGGCCGACCTTGCTCAGCCGGTTATTGTCGCGCTTGAAGATCTGGACCGAATCTATATCGGCAAAAATAACCTCGTCCTGGCCATCGCCGTCAAGATCGGCCACTTCCATGAACTGCAGGGAGAGCTTCATGTTCTGGGTTTTCTGGAACTCGCTGGTGATGCCTTTCGGATAGACAAACGGTGAGCCGCCTGCCATGCCGGTGCGGCCGGCAAAAGCGCGGTCTGGGTGGGCGGTGGCATACTGCGGCTGGGCTTGCGCGGCGGGTTGTCCGGGAGCTTGAGGCTGGACCAGAGCAGAGGCAGGCCGTTTGTGGGCGAAAACCTTCTCGCTGATATCCCAGGCCAGGGAATCGATGCTCTGGATGATCTCGCTTTCGTTTTTGGCTGTGGCGTAGAAATTTCGCGGTTCGCCCTTGGCCACATCAATAAACTTGGCATCCAACGAAAGGCTGGTGCCCAACGAGGTGAGGCTGCCCGCCACTATATAATCGGCCTGAAGGGCTTTTCCCAGCTTGAGAAACGCCTCTGTCTGGGTTGGGGTTCCTGCCCCGGCCAGAGCTTTGTCCACCGTGGTCTTGTCGATCACGTTGAGCCCGACCTCCGAAGCAAGACGGCTGGCCAGCATGTCGCGGATGCCGTTGGTCAGATAGCTCATGTCCTGGGGCGCGTTGGCCTTGAAGGGCAAAAAGGCGATACGCCCGGTTTGCGCCGATCCGACCGTGGGCAGCATGCAATGCATGGCAAATATCATTACGGCGAGCAGGGCCGGGAAGAAGATGCGCGAGGTTTGTTTGGACATGACCGGTTTCCTTATTGAAAAGAAGAAAGGTTTTCCTTAGAGTTTAAAACCGCAAGCTTACTCCGAAGAAACGCGTGAGGGCAAGCGTTTTTTGTGGTTGGGTGTCGCAGCGAGCATGATTGCCGCGGCTTGGTAGACAGATTTAAGGACAGATATGAAAACGACTATTTATCTTATCCGGCACGGCCTGACAGCGGCAAACAAGGATGATATTTTTGCCGGGCGCACCCAGGAGCCGTTGCATCCCGAAGGCATTGTTCAACTGCATGATGTTGGGATCCAGCTTGCCGGATGTGGCATCACCAAAATATTTTGCGGCCCTTTGGCTCGAACCCGGCAGTCTTCTCGAATCGTTGGGGATTTGCTTTTGGTTCCAGTTCAAGCTGAGGAGGCTCTCACTGAGATCAATATTGCCCACTGGGACGGATTGACCAAGGAAATGATTCGTAAGAGGTTTGGATCAGAATATCCTGCCTGGCTCGATGATCCGGCTGGTTTTCGTGTGGATGGATGCGAGACCATTGCGGATGTGCAGAATCGGGCGGTCTCTTTTCTTGAATCTTTATTTTGTGATTATTCCGGGCAGAACCTGCTGGTGGTGAGTCATTTGATTGTGGTTCGGTCGTTGCTTTTGCATTATCTAGGGCATCCTATTGCTTATTTTAGGATGATCAAGGTTGGTAATGCTCAGGTAATTGCTTTGGTCAGGGATGAATTGGGTGGGACGACGGTGGAGATGTGATTGTGTTTGGTGTTTGATTTGCGAGTGTTCAGGTGGTTTTTTATTTTTCTGAAAAGTTTCAGGGCAGCACTTCGACAGGCTCAGTGCGAACGGATAAAAAAACTCTTTAATATAGAAAACTACCGTTTGCCCTGAGCCTGTCGAAGGGGGTGGTTGTTTGTCCCTCCGCTAAAAATACAAATTAGCTGAGGATTGAAATGTTTTGGGTGTATATCCTTCGTTGTTCCGATGGCAGTTACTACACAGGGCATAGCCGATAACCTTGAATACCGCATTGCCCAGCATCACGCTGGCGAACGCGAATGCTACACTACGACGCGAAGACCCTTGCAACTTGTCTGGTCACAGGAGTTTGTCATGCGGGATGAAGCGTTGTCTGCTGAAAGGCGGATAAAGGGCTGGAGCCGCAAAAAGAAAGAAGCCATGGTGTGCGATGATTGGGATGAAGTTTCGCGGTTGGCTCGAATTAAAACGGATGATCCTTCGACAGGCTCAGGATGAACGGAAGATTTTTTGATTCAGTGACAGCCTTTGGGTGAGCAGGAATATCTTTTAAAATCTGTGGTGTTTTATCAATTCCAGGATGAACGGATTTTCACTTTAATTCATCGATTATTTCCGTTCATCCTGAGCCTGTCGAAGGAGGGTTTTTTTTAACAGAATAAATCACGACAAAACCAGCCCGCCAATCACTTCGCTGATCCCGTTAATTCTGTTTTCCGTCATATAGCGGCCTATCCCTTCAACAATATTCTGGCTGACTCGCGGATTAACGAAATTTGCAGTGCCGACTTCTATGGCGGTTGCTCCTGCCAGGAGAAATTCCAGGGCATCCTCGGTTGTGGTGATGCCGCCGATCCCGATTACCGGGATCTTCACGGCCTGGGCTACCTGCCAGACCATGCGCAGGGCGATGGGTTTGATCGCCGGGCCGGACAAGCCACCCACGACATTGGCCAGTCTCGGCCTTCTGCTTCTGACATCAATGGCCATTCCCAGCAGGGTGTTGATGAGGGATACAGCATGGGCCCCGCCTGCTTCAACGGCTCTGGCGATCTGCGCTATATCTGTGACATTGGGGGAAAGTTTGACGATCACCGGCAGGGAAGAGTGCGCGCATACCGCACGGGTGACCGCCTCGGCCATTGTTGGATCGGTGCCAAAGGCAACCCCGCCTTTTTTTACATTGGGGCAGGAGATGTTGACTTCGAGCGCGCTGATTCCTTCAACCTCGCTGAGTCGTTGCGCCAGGGTCTGATATTCTTCCAGGCTGTCTCCCAGGATGTTGACGATAACCCGGGTGCCGATACCTCGCAGATATTCCATTTTTTCGCTGATAAAGCGATCAAGCCCGACATTTTCAAGACCTATTGCGTTGAGCATTCCTCCGGCGGTTTCCACGATTCTGGGCGGAGGATTGCCTCGCCGCGGTTCAAGTGAGATCCCCTTGACCACCACGCCGCCCAAGTGGTTCAGACTGACGTAGGGCTCAAATTCCTTGGCGTAGCCAAAGGTTCCGGAGGCGGTGAGCACGGGATTTTTGAAAACGAGGTTGCCGATGGTGATGCGCAGATCAGGTTGATTCATAGCCAGGCCACCTCATCCGCTTTGAAAACCGGGCCGTCCTTGCATACATGGAGATAGGGGCCGGACAGATCGCTGCGCGGCACCGCGCAGCCGAGGCAGGCGGAAATCCCGCAGGCCATCATGGTTTCCAGGGAGACCTGACACTCATACCCTAGCTTTTTGCATTGGTTGACAACCGCCTTCATCATCGGGTGCGGGCCGCAAGTGCAGATTGACCAGTTGTGTTCCGGGGTAAGATGCTTCTGGATAAGCTCGGCCACAAAGCCGTGATGGCCAAGGGTTCCGTCGTCGGTGGCAAGAAAAGTTTCGATTGCGCCGATATCCTGAAAATCCCGGGGCAGGGGGCCAAGCTCTGCGGCTGTCCGGGCGCCAAGCAGGACCACCAGTTTCGGTGGTGTGTTCGTGCGCAGAATCTCCCGGGCAAGAAAATAGAGTGGGGCAATGCCCATACCTCCGCCGACCAGACAGATGGCATCCTTTCCTGCGAGATCAAAACCGTGGCCCAGCGGCCCGGTGAGTTGTACCGAGTTGCCGGGTCGCATGGCGGAGAGCATCCGGGTGCCCTTGCCCACTACCTTATACATGAGCTGTACCTGCTCGTTGCCGATGGTCTGATGAATTGACAAGGGGCGCCTGAGCAGGGGATCGTAGCTGGTGGTAGTCTGTACCATGACAAACTGGCCGGGCCGGGCGTTGCTCGCAATATCCGGGGCATTCAGGGTCAGGCGGTATATTTCCGGCGTGAGTTGCTCCTGTCGGACAATCTCGGCCTGTTCTTCGAATTGGTTCATGCTTTTTCCAGATTCGCTTTGATGGTGGTAATTCGTTCCCGAGTATTGCCCTTCGACAGGCTCAGGGGGAACGGCTCAAAGATCAGACTGTCCGTTCACCCTGAGCCTGTCGAAGGGTTGTGTCTTCTCTGGACCAGAAGAAATCGCTAACTAATTGAAAATAAGCGTTTTTATTTCTCTCCTGGGAGAATAAGCGACAATACCCGCTCAAGATCATCGTGGGAATAGTATTCGATTTCCAATTTTCCGCGGGTTCCGCTTTGCACGATCCGCGCTTTGGTATCGAGATAATTGATCAACCCGTTGGCCAGTGATTTGCAATACGAGTCCGGCAATTCATTGGCCGATTTCCTGGGCTGGCGTTTTGCTCCGCTGCCGACTGCGGCCAGTTTTTTCTTTTGTTTTTGTGCCAGGGCCTCTGCCTGGCGTACTGTCAGACCCTGCTCGACAATCTCGTTTCGTACCTCACGCATGGTTACTTCATCGCCGACACTGAGCAGGACTCGTGCATGTCCCATGCTTAAGGTGCCTCGGACCAGGTCTTCTTTGGCAAAATCCGGAAGCTGATTGATTCGCAGAGCATTGGCCACGGTTGACCGTTCCTTGCCGACGCGCCGGGCCACTTCCTCCTGGGTAAGGTGAAATTCTTTGACCAGACGGAGGTAGGCTTCGGCCTCCTCCAACGGGTTAAGATCCTGGCGTTGAATATTTTCGATAAGCGCCAGTTCGAGGCGGTCAAGCGGGGTTACGTCTTTAACCAGGACAGGCACTTCGTCAAGGCCTGCCATTTTTGCTGCTCGCCACCGTCGTTCTCCGGCGATGATCTGGTAGCGACCTTCTCCGCCGTGCTCACAGACAACCAGAGGTAGCAGCACTCCTTTTTCGAGGATCGAGGAAGAAAGTTGGGCCAGGGCTGTATCATTAATATCTTTCCGTGGCTGATTGGGATTTGGCTCAATGTCGTCGATGGGACAGAGAAAGTATTCCCGGCCATCGGAGCCGCTGGAGGGCAAGAGGGCGTCAAGTCCTTTGCCGAGAGCCAATGTTGATTTTTTAATCATGATTTCACTCCATCTTTTGCCGAAGCAACCTTCTGTTGCTTGCGTAGAAACTCTTTTCCGAGCTGCAAATAGCTGTATGCCCCAGTGGATCGTTTGTCGTAGACGATTGCGGCCTGGCCATGGCTCGGGGCTTCGCTCAGGCGAACATTACGCGGGATCACCGTGTCGTACACCCGGCCCTGGAAATGGTTTTTAACCTCGGTGACCACTTGGTGGGTCAGCTTGTTCCGGCCATCGTACATGGTTAAAAGAAGTCCTTCAATGGCAAGGGACCGATTGTACGAATTCTTAACCAGACGGATGGTGCGCACCAGCTGGCTCAACCCCTCAAGGGCGAAATATTCACATTGCAGGGGGATAAGGACTGTGTCGGCAGCGGTGAGCGCGTTGATTGTCAACAGCCCCAGGGAAGGGGGGCAATCGATGAAGATGTAGTCGTACTGGTCGCGCACGGAAGAAAGGACGTTGGCAAGATACCGCTCACGTTTGACCGCAGTCATCAACTCAACCTCGACACCGATCAGGTCGATATGCGTGGGAAGAACGGAAAGTTTTTTAAGGCCTGTTGCCGGCTGCACGACATCTTGAGTTTCCGCTTCGCCCATATAGCAATGATACAGGTGGGTGCCGCCGTTTGCCCGACTGACCCCAAGCCCGCTGGAGGTGTTGCCCTGCGGGTCGGAATCCACAACCAAAACCTTTCTGCCCAACAATGAAATCGAGGCAGCCAGGTTTATCGCTGTGGTTGTTTTCCCAACCCCGCCTTTCTGGTTGGCCAGAGCCACAATCTTCGCGCCATCTCCCATACTGAGAAAACCTCCATCTGGTGTGGGTTTCCGGCTGTTTTGCGCCGGACATATCGCCGCAGCAACGGTGGTTTGAGGCAAAAAAACAGTGCTCACCGCGCCTTGAGGAGCATACTACCACACTCTGCGCGACGAGCCCCTTAATTTTTATAGCCAGGCGTTTCTTTTTTGTGCATCAGGGGGATGTCGGGCGGCGGTGTTTCACGTGAAACATGTCTGTTTTATTGTTAAATTCTAGGGTGTTAAGAGCGATCCGACCAGTTCGGCGGTGCGCACCATGTCCTGCAGGTCAATGGATTCCTCTGTGCTGTGCACGTGGTCCATGCCGATTCCGATGATGGCGGTTTGCAATCCTTTTCCGGAAAAAATATTAGCGTCGCTTCCTCCGCCCGCACGTTCGTACCGGATTTCCCGTTTGAGCCGGGCTGCTGCTGTGTCAACCCGTTGCAGAACGGAGGCGGTTCGTTCGATGTGCATGGCAGGGTATTCAAGGGTGAGCTGAAAGTCGATGCGGGGTCGTACGCCAACTCCGAGTTGTGCGCCCGTTGCGGGAGTCCAGTTATCAATGGTTGACTGGACAGTATCTTCGATCTGCCGGGAAAATGCGGCGAGTTTGTTCATGGAGTGGCTTCGCACTTCGCCTTCCACCAGCACACTTTCAGGAATAATGTTTGTTGCCTTGCCACCGGTGATGCGGCCGATGTTCGCGGTGCTTTCTTCGTCAAGCCTTCCCAGGGTGAGGTCGGCAAGACATCGAGCCGCAAGTTGAATAGCGTTGACCCCTCTTTCCGGGTGAAGTCCGGCATGGGCTGCTGCGCCTGTGATGGTGAAATGGAAATGGTTCGCTGCCGGTGCTCCGGTGATGAGCAGATCGACGCCGGTGCTGTCCAGGGCATATCCTTCTTTGGCCCGGAGCAGGGAGATGTCCAAGGCTTTGGCCCCGCGCAGGCCGACCTCCTCACAGGTTGTGAATACGAGATCAAAGGGGAGATGTGCGAGATTCGCCTCCTTAATACTCCGAACGGCTTCGATGAGAATCGCTATTCCGCCTTTGTCGTCGCCTCCAAGCACTGTATTGCCTGCGCTGGTAAATCGGCTGCCATCACGGACTACTTTTACTCCTCTGGATGGGTCCACTGTGTCCAGGTGGCAATTGAAAAAAATCGGTTCGCCCGGGAGTTCGCCGGGGAAGTGAATAACAATATTGTTTGAGTCCGATCCGGTTACGCCGGCTGAATTGTCTTCAAGTATGATGGCTTCGGGGAATTCAAGTGCGAAGAGGTCTTTGAGAAACCGGGCAAGCCGTGCTTCTTCACCGGACGGGCTGTCGATGGTGCACATGGCGGTAAAGACCTGTGCGAGGCGTTCTGGGTTTATATTCATGGGGAACCTCTTTATTCTGTTGCGCAAGCAGGCAGGATGCTTTATTATTAGTAATAATTATCAAGAAAGTAGCGGCTGTCTGTTTGTAACGAAAAATAAAGCGCTACACCTTGAGAGTAATGCACCTGCAGCAGTCAGGCGAGGAAATTATCGCGCTAAAGGGGCTCTTGTAAAAACAGAAAAGACCCTTCGACAGGCTCAGGGTGAACGGTAAACATCTTGAAATAATAAGGATTTTTGTGTGTATGATGAGTCATTCGACCAAGCTCAGGTCGGCTTTGTCGAAGCACAGTGCAGCATGTGCAAGAATCTTCAGGAAAGAGAAAAAAATCAATCGGCAAGGTGAATGTTTCTTCTTGCGAAACCATAATAGCGTAACCAGACACAGGAGGTGGAAGTATGGCAGTATTCAAATGTGAAAAATGCGGGGCAACCAAAGAAGGCCGTTGCAAACCTAAAAAATGCACCGGTTGCGGCGCCGCTGACTGCATGATGAAACAAGAGGAGAAGTCCACGGGGTGCGGATGCGCATGCGCGTGCAAATCAAAAAAATAAACATCTTTTCAGGATAATTCCTGTACAGGCTCCCGCTGATGGCGGGGGCTTTTTTTTTGCCAAGTGGCGCAAGGGGCATAGGACTGAAATCGGTCATTGCAGGATAGTGCGCAGCCGTTATAAGATAACGGAAAGATTCAGCACTGCCGGCGGCGCATCCGCAGTTGGCAAAGGGGGAAGAAGATGAGCGAAGCAGGCAGTCAGGCGACCCACACCATCGTTTTTGAGCCAAGCGGTCGGACGGTGCAGGCCGGAGACGGCATGTCGATCATCAAGGCGGCCCGGGAAGCAGGCATCCACATCAATGCTTCCTGCGGAGGCAGCGGGGTGTGCGGCAAGTGCAAGGTAATCATCGAAAAGGGCGAGGTGTCTGGGGGGCTGAGCGAAAAGTTCAGTGCCTTGGAAAAAGAATCCGGACTCCGGCAGGCCTGCACTGCGACTATCACCACTGATGCCATAATCCGGGTACCGGAATCTTCCGGCTTGAAAGACGGAGGATTGGGAACAGCTGTACCTATGCGGCACAGGGCGCGGATGCATGTGTACGATATTGAGGATCTGCGCGAGCAGGGGATATTTGTTCCTCCCGTCGTGAAGATTTGTCTGGAAGTTCCTCCGCCTTCGATCAAGGACAACATGGCCGATGCCGGACGGGTTATCCATCTGCTCAGCAGTCACCACGATGAACATCGGGTGGTGATCAGCCTTGCTATCTTGCGCAAGATGCGCAAGGCCCTTCGGGAGGACAATTTTCGGATAACCGTTACCTGCGCACGGCCGGTGAATTCCAAAGGCAAATCCTATCTTACTAATATCCAGAGCGGCGATTGGTCCCACCGCAGTTTCGGGCTTGCCTTTGACATCGGCACGACATCCGTCTACGGAGTGCTGGTGGACCTCAATTCGGGCAAGGTTCTGGCTCGGGCCGGAGAATACAATGGCCAGCTTGGGTATGGCGAGGACGTGATTTCCCGGATCATCTACGCGGAAAAAAAAGAAGGTTTAGACAAAATGCAGGAGCTGGTGGCCAACACCATCAACAGTATAGTCGATACCCTGCTGAAAATGGCGACTCCGGCAGACAGCGGCGCAAAGGGCAGCATCACCCGCGAGGAAATCACCTCTATCACTCTTGCGGGCAACACCACCATGACCCACCTGCTCCTCGGGCTTGAACCGGACAATATCCGCCGGGCGCCTTATGTGCCGGTTACCACCTTCCTGCCGCCGATCAGGGCAACCGATCTGGGAATCAATCTGCCGCATTCAGCCGTGGCCCTGTTGTATCCTTCCATCTCAAGTTATGTGGGGGGAGATATTGTCGCCGGGGTCATGGGTTCGGGCATGTACCGCACCGAGCTGGTCACCCTGTATATCGATATCGGCACCAATGCGGAGATTGTTGTGGGCAACCGGGAATGGCTGGTATGTGCGGCATGTTCCGCAGGCCCTGCTTTTGAGGGAGGGGGCATCACCCACGGGATGCGGGCGGCGGTAGGGGCTATCGAGGATTTCAGCATCAACCCGCAGACCCTTGAGCCGATGAATATAACGCTGGGAAACAAGCCTCCGGTGGGAATCTGCGGCTCGGGGTTGCTGGCCATCATTGCCACCCTTTTCGAGCACGGGGTTGTGGGCAGAAGCGGGAAATTCCGCAGGGATCTCGGAACGGACCGGATTCGGGAAGGAAACAGCGGGCATGAGTTTGTGCTGGTCTGGAAGGAAGAGTCGGGTACGGACCATGATATCGTCCTCAATGAGGTGGATATCGAGAACTTCATTCGGGCCAAGGCTGCGATCTATGCCGGGATAACGACCCTGGTGGAGCAGGTGGGGCTGGCCATCACCGATATTGAGCAGATTGTTCTGGCCGGCGCTTTCGGCAGCTATATCGATCTGGATTCGGCCATGACCCTGGGGCTGTTGCCTCAGGTGGATGCCAACCGGGTGCTCTATGTGGGCAATGGCTCACTCATGGGCGCCTGGATGAGCGAAATGAGCAATCATATCAGGCAGGATGTGGTGGAGGTGGTGCGGAAGATGACCAGCTTCGAGCTTTCGGAGATGCCGTATTTTCAGGAGCAGTACATCGCCTCCCATTTTCTGCCCCATACCGATATCAGCCTGTTTCCCAGGGTGGCGGAAAGGCTTGCCGAGATTCGCAGGGAGGAGAAGAGCGTGGGCGAAAGCACGTAAAATCACAGAAAGCACGGTTCGACAGGCTCACCGTGAACGGAAGAAAATCTCACCGCAGCGTGAACGACGGAAAACCGCATTACGAGCGGCAGGATCGTACGGATGTCAATCAGGCAGCCAGGTCCACGTTGCCGTTTAAGGAAACCTCCATGGCCCTGGCCGGACAGACGGAAACGCAGAGGCCGCAGGCCGTGCATTTTTCCTCGTCAAACAGCACAGCCATATCGGGACGGTGAAGCGAGAGAGCGCCGGTCGGGCAGACGCCGGTACAGGCTCCGCACTGGTAGCATTTCTCATCGTCGCGGCGGATGTTGCCCGCCATGCTTTTCACCGTGACTCCCATTTCGTTCAGATAGGCGATACCTTTCTTGACATTGGCCTTATGGCCGATGAATTCGAGAACCATCACTCCTTCCTGCTGGAGCAGGATCGTTGCCCTGAGGATGGTGAACTCCAGGTCGTATTTTTTGACCAGATTGCAGATGATCGGCTGGTCAATGACTTCCTTGGGAAATTTCAGGATATAGATTCGGGTGTTCATGGCTGTGTCTCCAAAACGGAGGATAACTGGTCTAATACAGTATCCACCGGCAGGTCGGTTGACAGGATTATGAGCTGATCCGGACCAAGTTCATCCGGGGCTTCGAACCGTTCTTTTTGTTTCAGGTAGATTTCCCAGCGTCCATCCGACACTGCCAGCGGGTCAAGGGCTCGCTGGGCCATGCGGCGTTTCATTTCTTCTTCCGGACAGACACAGAGAATACAATATAGCCGAACATCCAGACGCTGCGCAAGCATCCGTACCTGATCGCGGTCGGTTTTCCGCTGATACGAGGCATCAAGCACCACGCCCCGGCCCCGGCTGATATCCTGCTCCGCCCTTTCGAGCAGGGCAGCATAGGTGCGGGCGGTGAATTCGCTGGTGTAGATTCCTTGATCGGACGCGTCGCGCTGCGGGGTCTGCGGTGAGAGGCCGGCCAGTTCCTTGCGCACCACATCGGAGTTGTAGTAGGCAAGGTTGTTGCGGTTGGCCCAAGCCTGGGCCACGGTGCTTTTGCCTGTGGCGATCAGGCCGAAGAAAATATACAGATCAGGCAGCGGCATAGCGTTCGGCCAGGGCGAAATATTTTTTAGCCTGGGCCAGGCAGGTCTCGGCCGTGGCGGGATCAACCTCCGGAGCATGGGCGGTGAACAAACCTATCTTGCCGCGGACATACGCCCGGTAGCATTTATAAAAGTTGAGCATGGGCCGCAAGGTGGTATCGTCCGCTGCCTGGCAAAATCGGTCGATAAAATAAGCGGAAAACTCCGGCAGACCATGGAAGTCGAGGTCCATGGCCAGAAAGGCCACATCGCTTGCCACATCGCAATAACGGAACCGCTGGTTAAACTCGATGCAGTCGTAGATGTATATTTTCTCGGCCAGACAGATGTTGGCGGAATACAGGTCACCGTGGCAGTCCCGGACCCGGCCTGCACCGATGCGTCCGGCAAAGAGTTCCTCGTTGGCGAGGAAAGTACCGGCGTATCCGCTGATCGCCCCGAACTGTTCCC
>JAHJTI010000062.1 GCA_018829945.1 Pseudomonadota bacterium
GCTTAATATAATTTCCATGTTTATGAGCGCCGGTCTCACGGTCAAGTTTGTCATGATCATGCTTCTGTGCTTCTCTTTGTATTCGTGGTTCATTGTTTTTCAGAAGTTTTCCCTGTTCAAAAAGGCGAGGATTGAAAGCGAGGATTTTCTTGAAACCTTCTGGCAGAGCAAAAACCTTTCAGAGGCGCTCAGATTTGCCAACAACCTCACCTTATGTCCGGAGGCAAATATTTTCAGAACCGGCTACCATGAGCTTCAGAAACTCGGCAAAACCAGCTCCTCTTCCCGCACCACCGAGGAGACTCTGGAAACACGGCTTGCCGGCATGGAACCACTGAAAAGGGCCTTGCGCAAGGCGGAAAATATCGAATCAGCTCGGCTTTCCGAGTCACTTTCCTTCCTGGCCACCACCGGCAGCACAGCTCCGTTTATCGGTCTTTTCGGTACGGTCTGGGGTATCATGTCTTCTTTCCATGAAATCGGCATGCGCGGTTCCGCCTCGCTGGCCGTTGTGGCCCCCGGTGTATCCGAGGCCCTGGTTGTAACTGCGGCAGGTCTCGCCGTTGCTATTCCCGCTGTTGTTTTTTACAATTACTACTCCAATCAGATGGCGGAAATAGAAAGCAGGATGCACAGCTTTTCCGTTGATTTTCTGAATCTCGTTGAGCGGGACTTCATTTCCCGCCAGAACTAACACATACCTACAGGAATTCGCAATGGGTCCGGTCGAAGACGGCAGCTGCAAAAGACGACTTGTTTCGGATATCAACGTCACCCCCCTGGTGGACGTCATGCTGGTGCTGTTGATCATTTTCATGATTACCGCCCCCATGATGACTCAGGGCGTTGATATTGATCTGCCGGAAACAACCGCCAAGCCCCTGCAGCAGGAAAAGACTCCCATCATTGTGACGATCACGAAAAAGGGGGAGTTCCTGCTCAACAACACCAAAGGAACCCAGGCAGCGATTAAAGAGTCACTGGCCGCCATTGCCAAAAAAGGCACGAACGATGCGGTTTTGCTCAGGGCTGATAAAGAAGTTCCTTACGGGGTGGTGGTTTCTCTCATGTCTGACATCAAAGCCGTTGGTTTTGATAAACTCGGCATGATAACCCAGCCCGAGATCGATAAACCAAAAAGATAACTACACACCGTGCCTTCTTGCCTGCCAACATCAGAACTGCCCGATAACCAATGGAAAAAACCTTTATTTTTGACCATTGCCGTGCATGTTTGCTTTTTGCTCTTCGGTCTTCTTGCCCCAAGGTTTCTGCATTTTCAGCAAAAAATACCCGAAGTGTATACGGTCAACCTTTTCACCGTTGAAGATCTTGGCGGTCCTGCTCCGGCTGCGCCTCAAAAGGCTGCCGTTGCTGCCCCCCAGGCCGAGCCTCAGCCGCCGCCCAAAGTCGTGCCCGAACCGCCAAAGCCCACACCCCCGCAAAAAACCCAACCAGTGCCGGAACCGCCGGCTGTCGCCAAAGAAGCCATCTCGCTGAAACCTATAAAAACAAAGGAAAAAACAGACATTGACAAGGTCAAGCTGTTGCGGGACAAACTGCTTGCCGAAAACAATGCAAAGTTGGCAAAGGACGCAGCGGATAAAGCCAGGGCCGAGGCGGACAAAAAAGCGAAAAGCGCGGTTGACAGCCTGAAACAGGCCCTCAGCGCAGGACAGCAGCTTGCTGCAGGAAAAGCGGCGGCGGGAGCCGGCACGGCAACAACCCCGGGAGGCAGCGGCTCCGGCGGCGGAATTCAGGTGGATGAAAATCTCCGGAGGTATCTTATTGCCGTGACCACCCAGATCCAGGAGCACTGGGTGCTGCCGGACCTTCAAAACTGGAAGGAAAACGTCGAGGCAATTATCATCATCCGGGTCCGACGCGACGGCGCTGTTGTTGAAAGCTCTTTCAAGAAGAAATCAGACAATATTTTTTTTAATCAATTGGTTGAAAAAACCCTGAAACTTTCCGCCCCGCTGCCGCCCTTCCCCATCGGCATCAACCAGTCGGAGATGGAAATCGGCCTGAAATTCAGACCAGGAGAAGTTTTTTGATATGGATTCTTATATGAAAAACAGCGTGTCACATCAATCGGGAACCTGCAGATCCGGTCGCCTGCTGGGCATGATCATTCTTTGCCTTACCCTGCTGCTCGGTTCCAGCCGCTCTGCCGAAGCCATAGTGTATCTCGACATCACCTCTGCCAATTTCCGTAAGGTGAAGATCGCGGTTCCCTATTTTGTCGTTAAAAAACGACCGGACTCCATCCATGACGGCGGCAAGAAAATGGCGGATCTCCTGAGCCGGGCTCTGGCCTTTCACGGTTTTCTTGAGCCTATTCCCCCTTCCGCATACGGTGGCGCCCAAACCTGGGATTGGCCTTCCATTGGCGCTGAATTCACGGTACTTGGCCAATATGAAATGACACCCGACGGGCTCGTCCTGGAACTGCGCCTCAACGAAATTCAATCAGGCAGTATGGTCCTTGGCCGCCGATATCAGACCCCCATCAGCAAACACCAGGACAGCATTAAAAAATTCTGTGATGAAATTGTCCTCCTGCTCACCGGCGAGCGTGGGGTCAGCCAAACTCAGATCGCTTTTGTTTCAACAGCAACAGGGAACAAGGAAATCTGGCTGGCAGACGTTCTTGGCGACAATATCCGCCAGGTAACCCAGCATGAATATATTGCTCTTTCGCCGAGATTCTCCCCGGACAACAAATGGCTGGCCTACACGTCCTACCATCGCGGCAATCCCAATCTCTACATCACCGAATTAAGTGTTCTCAAAAGCACCCGCGCCATTTCCCGCCAGAAAGGCCTCAACATGGCACCGGCCTGGTCGCCGGACGGCAGCGTCATCGCCCTGACCCTCAGCAAATCCTCCAACCCGGATATCTATCTGATTGATAACAAAGGCAACGAATTGCGCCGCCTGACAAACGGGGAAGGAGTCAACGTCTCACCTACCTGGTCGCCGGACGGAAAAAAACTGGCCTTTGTTTCCGACCGGAGCGGCACCCCGCAAATATATGTCATGGACGTTGCCACCAAGTCCGTCCATCGAATAACCTATCTCGGCAACGAAAACAGCACACCGAGCTGGTCGCCGAAGGGAGATTGGATCGCCTATACCGGCAGGGTAAACGGCAACACCCATATCCTGTTGACAAAACCCGAAGGCGGCACCCCTGTCCAGTTGACGCAGACCTCCGGAGATCATGAATCTCCGAGCTGGTCGCCGGATGGTCGACAAATAGTTTTTTCAAGAAAACGGAACAATAAACAGGAAATATGCGCTATCTTTAAAAACGGCATGGGACTCCGTCCGCTTTTCAATCTCACGGGCGCACAATCCGGTCCGCAATGGTCGCCACGCCAAGACCTGTAGCTTTTATTTTATTAGGAGACAGTCCATGAAACGCTCAATGACCAATCTTGTCCTCATCCTCTGCCTTTCCCCTTTGCTCATGCAATGCGCTGCGGAAAAGGATGTCAGGGGGCTTGACATGAGGCTTCGCCTCACTGACTCCAAAGTCGAGGAGATGGACAACGCCTTCACCGCCATAAAAAACCAGCGCGGCTCACAGGCTGAATTGGCAAATCAGCTCGAACAAATCAAATCGCGTTTGTTGCAGCTCGAAGCACGGGTTGAAGAAAAAAATATCCAAACAAGAAAAATCCAGCAGGAACAAGCATCCCTGCGCCAAAACACCAATAGCCAAATTGAGCAATTGCGCAGCCAGTTTACGGAGTTGAACAACAAACTCTCCGGCGTCAACGCTCAGGTCGCATCCGTGTCTGACGATGTCACCCGTGTGCAGGAAAACCGGGCCAGAGAAGCTGCCGAACGTGCAGCACAGGCGGCAAAAGTTGCGGAAGAAGCGCAGCAGAAAGCCGAATCCGCCACCACCCACCGGACCATAGAACCGGAAGAAACCAAGAAAAAACCAGGTAAAATTGAAGAGCCGGCAAAGCAGGAAGAATCAGCAAAATCGGACACAGGCAAAGCAACCTCGCAGGATGCAGAGACGAATACCAGCGACACCCTGTACAATAAGGGACTTGCCGCCTACAAGGCGAATAAATACAAGGACGCCTACAGCGCTTTTTCAAACTACCTGGAAAAGAACCGAACAGCGCCCCTCGCCCCCAACGCCAGATTTTGGCTGGGCGAATGCCTGTATCAGCAGAAAGAATTTGAGTTGGCTATTCTTGAATACCAGAAGGTGATCGCCGATTATCCCAAGAGCAACAAGGCTTCTGCCGCCCTTTTCAAACAAGGACAGGCATTTGAAAAGCTCTCTGAAAAGGAGACGGCCAAGATAGTCTACAATAAGCTTCTTGCCGATTATCCCAAGAGCGAACAGGTTGAAATGGCCCAGAAACGGCTGAAAGACCTGAGATAATCTGGTGACCCGTGACAGGGGAAATTACTGCACAACACGCCATAGAAAAAGTAATCTGATTGCCATCGTACTTCGGTCGACACTATGAACAAGTCATTCCGGCGAAGGCCGGAATCCAGGCAGGTAGCTGGTTTTCTGGATTCCGACCTTCGCCGGAATGACGGGAAAAAACAAACGGAAAATCAGTGTTGATTACATAAAAAAAGGCCCCGCAGTGATGCGGGGCCTTTTTTTATGATTCTGATGTCAGAGAACTTTACGGGGTAATCCCCATCTCCTTCTCTTTGGCTGCAACGGCCAAACGAGTCTTGACCGCAGTGTCCGGGATAAGACTCATGGAATCGATTCCACACTCCACCAGGAAGGTCGCAAACTCGGGAAAATCCGAGGGACCCTGGCCGCAGATGCCGATTTTCTTCCCACGCCGCTTGGCGGTGGCAATAACCATCTTGATCATTTCCTTGACCGCATCATGACGCTCGTCGGCAACGCCGGCAAGGAGTCCGGAATCGCGGTCAAGCCCGTAGGTAAGCTGGGTCAGGTCGTTGGAACCGATGGAGAAGCCATCGAAGATGTCGGCAAAGGCGTCGGCCAGGATAACGTTGGACGGGATCTCACACATCACGTAGAGCTCCAAGCCATTCTCGCCCTGAACCAGACCGCATTCCTTCATGACCTGGATGACCTTCTTGCCCTCCTCGGGAGTACGGCAGAAAGGCACCATCAACTTGATGTTGGTGAGACCCATGTCGTTACGGGCCTTGAGCAAGCCCTTGCACTCCAGCTCAAAGGCCGGCCGATACTTGGGATCATAATACCGGGAGGCGCCACGCCAGCCGATCATGGGGTTTTCCTCATGCGGCTCATAAAAAGTACCGCCGGTGAGATTCGCGTATTCGTTGGATTTGAAGTCAGAAAGGCGGACGATGACGTCCTTGGGATAAAAGCCTGCAGCAATACGGCCCACGCCCTCGGCAACCTTGTCGATGAAAAACTGCTTCTTATCCGCATACGCGGTGGTTTTCTTGTCGATCGCCCTGACTACAGCCTGCTTTTCCGGATCC
>JAHJTI010000063.1 GCA_018829945.1 Pseudomonadota bacterium
ACTTGCCCATGCCACGGAAAATCTGCTGGATGATGTGCGTAACGGCAAACGGGCTATGGATTCAGCGGTTATTGATATCGTCCTGACCGTTGGCGATGCGCTGAAGTCCATGGTTGAAAACATCAAAGATGTTTTACAGAATGGGCCCGAACATTACAAAGATACCGATATCAGTGGCTTTCTTGCGGATATCACTCAGCTGCAAGAGTCTGAGAGTGGAGCGGCGCCAGCCGAGCCTGTTTCTATATCTGAACCGGAGCCGGACTTCCAGCCGGAAATTGCTGAAATCGAAGAGCCGGAACCATCGGCAATTGAGGAAGTTGAAGCTGTTGCATCGCCCAGTCCTGTCGTTGCCAGGGCTGCGAAGGCCGTTGTTCCCCCGAGAGCCGAAGCCCCGGCAAGTCCTCCATCCCGTGCGGGGGCCGATACTGCTCCCAAGAAAATCGGTGCCTCCATCAAGGTTGATGTGGAAAAACTTGACGCTCTTGTGAACGCTGTGGGCGAGCTGGTGATTATGCAATCGCTGGTTCGCCAGAACAAGCTTGTTTCCCGGATAGCCGATCCCAAACTTACCAAGGATTTTTCCCAGCTGACCAGAATCACCTCCGAGTTGCAACGCACGGCCATGTCCATGCGTATGGTTCCCATCAAGCAGACCTTTGATAAAATGATTCGGCTGGTTCGGGATCTTTCTAAGAAATCAGGGAAAAAGGTTGACCTGATTATGGAAGGTGCCGACACCGAGATTGATCGCAACATGGTGGAGTCTATTTATGATCCGCTTGTTCACATGATGCGAAACTCGGTGGACCATGGCATTTCTCCCCCGGCCGACCGGGAGAAATGCGGTAAAACGGAAACAGGCACCGTGTATCTCCGCGCCTATCAAAAAGGCGGGAGCATGATGATTGAGATCGAGGACGATGGCGAAGGGCTGAACACCCAGAAAATCAGAAAAAAAGCCATTGAGCGCGGTCTGATCAGCGAATCCGACAATCTGTCTGATTTTGAATTGAACAATCTTATTTTTCTCCCGGGATTTTCCACGGCGGATAAGATTACCGATGTTTCCGGCCGTGGTGTGGGCATGGATGTAGTGAAAAAAGCGGTGGAAAAACTACGGGGCAAAGTAGAGGTCCAAAGCCAGTCGGGCAAAGGGTCTCTGTTTATGATCCGTCTGCCCCTTACGCTGGCGATTATCGATGGAATTATTGTTCGGGTCGGCAGCGAACGCTATATAATCCCGACCATTGCTATCCAGGAGTCCATGCATCCCGAGTTGAAAAACTACAGCACGGTGCATGGACGAGGCGAGAATCTCATGGTTCGCGGCGATCTGGTGCCGATTATCAGGTTGTATGAAATTTTCGGCGTGGAATCGACCTATAAAGACCCCTGTGACGCCATTGTCGTTGTAGTGGAAAACGAGGGCAGACGTCGGGCTTTGATGGTTGATGAACTCCTGGGCAAGGAGGAGGTCGTTATCAAAAATCTTGGCGGTCTTGATGTTCCCGGCGTTGCCGGAGGTACTATTCTCGGTGATGGCCGGGTTGGTCTTATTCTTGATCTGGCAGGGGTTATTGCCAATAAAGCGGATTGAGTTTTCACAACCAGGCGGAAATTTGGGAATGTTTTCATCCCCAGGGGTTGAGGGATCGCCCTGTGGGTCTTTCATGAAAAAGGAGGATGTTGATGGAAGCAGCAAACGTAGCGCAGAATTTAGGTCCAGGATCGGAACTGGCAGGGAAATATCTTACATTTTCCTTGGGAAATGAGGATTATGGCGTTGGGATTCTCAGCGTCAGGGAGATTATCGGGGTTATGGAGATTACGGCTGTGCCTCACACCCCGCCCTATATCAAAGGGGTAATCAACCTGCGGGGAAAAGTTATACCAGTGCTGGATCTGCGGCTTAAGTTCAACATGAAGCATAAGGAATATGACGAAAGAACCTGTATTATCGTTGTTGAGGTTCAGGGGCAAACAGCTCCGGTACAGGTCGGCATGGTCGTGGATTCGGTTTCGGAAGTGTTGAATATCGCTCCCGGTGAAATCGAGCCACCGCCTTCGCTTGGTTCCTCGTCTGAAACCGAAAACATTCTGGGGATGGCGAAAGTTAAAAGCGAGGTGAAAATCCTGCTTGATGTGGACAGGGTTGTTGGCGAAGGGCTTTTGCAGCAGTTTGCTTCACAGTAATACAGTTCAGGGGCTGTTTGTCTTGCCGTTGGGTGCGAACCCCGTCGGCTTGGGTGTATTTTTGTTGCAAACAACCCCGGAAAAGCAAGCCGAATAAGAAAGGGTATCCATCTGCGGACGGGAGCAGTTTTTCTGCCAGGATAATAAGGGAGTGGCTTTGTGGCATTGAACAGTGACGGTCCAGTCGGTACTCGCTATCAGCAACTCACGGATGGGTTGTTTCAGAAATTCAGCGATTTGGTGTATGAAAAAACCGGGATATTTCTGAAACCGGAAAAAAAGGAGCTGTTGAACGCCCGCCTGGGCAAGAGATTGCGTGCAACCGGGATAGACTCGTTTAAGGAGTATTACGAGTATGTCATGCACGACAAATCCGGTGACGAACTTGTTCATCTCATAGACTCCGTTTCCACAAATTTCACTTCTTTTTTCAGAGAAAATTCCCATTTCGAGATATTGACATCTACTGTTTTGCCCGCCTTTGTCAAGGAGGGACGGGGAAAAAACAAGGATATCCTTTTCTGGTCTTCCGCCAGTTCCTCCGGTGAAGAACCGTACACCATGGCCATGGTGGTTGAGGAATTCGTCAGCCACCATCCGGGGACGCGGTATCGGATCATGGCCACGGACATTTCCACCAAGGTTCTGGCACAAGCGAAGAGGGGAGTGTACACTGACGACAGGATTGCGAAAGTGCCAAAGCCTTTCTTGAAAAAATATTTTCAGAAAGGGGTTGGTGACTCCGATGGCTTTGTGAAAGTGAAAGAAGACCTTCGGCGGATGGTGCATTTTGACCGATTTAATCTTATGGGGGACTTTCCCTGGCGTGAGGCCATTGACGTCATCTTCTGCCGAAACGTCATGATTTATTTCAACAGAGAAACCCAACAGGAGCTTGTGAACAAGTTTTATCAGGCTCTTACGCCGGGCGGATATCTTTTTATCGGTCATTCCGAAAGCATCAGCGGGTTGAAGCATAATTTTACCCAGATTGATGCGACCGCATATCTGAAACGATGAAGGCCGTTGCCTTGGGTGAAGGCCCTGAGGCAATGACGGATACAGGACAGGGAGCGCATGAAGATAATCGTTGGCATTTCAGACATGAAGGTCAGCAATAAGCCGGACGATGTCCTGATTACCTACTCGCTTGGCTCGTGTATCGGAGTGGTGATCTGGGATCCCGTGGCCAAGGTCGGGGGGATGCTGCATTATATGCTGCCGGATTCTTCCCTTGACAAGGATAAGGCCGAAGCCAAGCCTTTTATGTTTGCCGATACCGGTATTCCCCGGCTGTTCAAGGAAACATATAAGTTCGGAGCCATTAAAAGCCGTTTGATCGTCAAGGCGGTTGGCGGGTCTCAAATCATGGACAGCGCCGGGATCTTTAATATCGGGAAGCGCAACCAGGCTGTTCTGCGGAAAATGTTCTGGAAAAATCAGATCATGCTGGCTAAGGAAGATGTGGGCGGCACCGGTAATCGCACAGTGAGTTTGGAAATAGGGACAGGGATTACCCATTTGAAGGTTTCTGGCAGAGGGGAGTTTGAGTTATGAGTCGTCTGGATGAGATACTTTCCCTTGTAAAGCATGTCCCACCTTTTCCCAAGGTGGCCCAACGGGTTTCGGAGATGCTGAACGACTCTGAAGTAAGCGCCACTGCTCTGGCCGAAGTTATTCAATACGATCAGGTGATTACGGCGAATGTGTTGAAGATATGCAACGCCGCTTATTTTGGCCTGCCCCGTAAAGTGTCCTCTTTGGATGAAGCCCTGGTTATTGTCGGAAATGACACACTCAAGGACATTATTATAACCAGCAGCAGTGCCCGTTTTTATAAGGGCGCTGCCGGAGATGGATATAAGCTTGATCAGGGAGAGCTGTGGAAGCATTCCATTGCCGTCGGCATAATGGCCAAGGAACTTGTCAAGTATGTCAAGGGTGTGGAGCCGGGAAGCGCCTATACTGCGGGATTGTTGCATGATATCGGCAAAAGGTTCCTGAGCAGCTTTGTGGCCGACGACTTTAAAAAGATCATGATGAAAGTGGTTCAGGACGACTGCTCTTTCGTCGAGGCGGAGAAGGAACTTGTGGGCGCGTCCCATGCCGAACTTGGCGGAATGATTATGAGTCAGTGGGGTTTCCCCAAGGAGATTGAGCTGGCGGTCTTGCAGCACCATGACCCGGATGCCCTGGAAAAAGATCCTCTTACCGCGGTTGTGGCCCTGGCCAATACTTTGGTTATCAGCATGGGGATCGGGGTTGGAGCTGACGGTTTGTCAGTGAAAATGCAGGGCAGTGGTCTGAAAAGATTTGGCATTGCTCCAATGCATCTTGAGTTGTGCATGGCCAATCTTCTCACAGAACTTGATCGGGCTCAGGAGCTTTTTCATATTTAGGACCATGGGAATCTTTCGGCCAGGTTTGTCCAAGGGGTGGGAGTGATATGGGAATTACGGTTCGACCAGATTGCCTGGAACGGTAACGATTTTAGTGAAACGATGTATTGACTGGATTATGTACATCTCCGGGTTCTGCGACAGTCTACTGGACTGGGCAGAGCAGCAAGGGAGCAGGGCAGCGCGAAAAGTGGCGAATGTCCAAGATGGAATAATTTAAGGAAGCGGGAGAGAGGGCGATGGCTTTCAATATTTTGGTGACAGATGACTCTGAAACCATGCGGGCCGTGATCAAAAAAACCGTGAGCATGTCCGGTGTGCCTGTTGGAGAGTTTCATGAGGCGGGCAATGGCATTGAAGCTCTGGCTATTTTGGAGAATACTTGGATTGATGTCATTTTGTCAGATATCAATATGCCGGAAATGGGCGGGATGGAACTCTTGAAAAAGATCAGTGAAGATGAGGATCTTAGAAAAATCCCCCTGATCTTCATCACCACCGAGGCCAGTGATGCCCGTCAGGAAGAGGCAAAAAAACTTGGGGTGGCGGGCTATGTGAGAAAACCGTTTCAACCCGAGACCATCAAGACGATTCTTTACGAGGTGCTGGAGAAGGCATACGAACACAGGATGGCAGAAAAGCCTGACGAAGGGGTTGATGGGGACAGCGACTTTTAGAGGCATGGCTTCAGCTGGCAAAGCACAAGTTAAAGTAGGGCATCAGTGCAGTGTCCTGATAAATGCGGTATTGAAGCGGTGATGCAGATTGCCGATGATTGAATTTTGAGAAAGAGCTGGGAGGGCAGTTGAATGGATCAGGACTTGCGGCGGCTCATATTTGAAACTTTTTCAGAGGTTTTCGAGACCATGTTTTTCACTTTTCTCGAGCCGCTTGAAGAGACTCCCGGGAAAGAAGAGCTTGGTTGCGGCAAGTTCATTGAGGCCACGATCGGTTATTCCGGTGGTTACAATGGCAACTTTCTCTTTTATTTTCCATGGGGACTCGGCAAGAACATCACCGTGAATTTTCTCGGAGTTGATGAGCACGAAGTGCAAGACCGGCAGATCGCGGATACCGCAGCTGAAACGGCGAATATGGCAATCGGCAGTTTGCTGGGCAAGTTGGATCCTGGCGGCACAGCCTCGCTGGCCATTCCGCAAACCCGTGTGCTTGACAATTTTTCTCCGGAGGCACTGCTCGGAGCATCCGGCATTTGTATGTTTAACACTGAGTTCGGGATTCTCTGGGTTTCAGGAACACACGCGTAAAATGGATTAGTCCGGGAAAAGAGAGTTGTTTTTTTCGAAACACCTGAAAGACAAGAAGAGATCATGAGAAAAATACGCGTACTTGTAGTGGATGATTCCGCGGTTGTCCGCAAGGTTTTCAGCGAGGAATTGTCCCACGAAAAAGACATCGAAGTGGTGGCCACGGCGCCTGACCCCTATGTGGCCAGGGATAAGATCGTTGCCCTCAAGCCCGATGTGGTGACGCTCGATGTGGAAATGCCACGTATGGATGGCATTACCTTTCTTAAAAAGCTGATGCGTTATTTTCCGCTCCCGGTCATAATCGTCAGTTCCTTGACCAAGGCGGGCGGGGCTTTGGCCATGGAGGCCATGGATAGCGGGGCGGTTGATGTTATCTGTAAGCCTGGTGAAGCCTATTCTGTCGGCGACATGAGCGCCCAGCTTGCCGAGAAAATTAGAGCAGCCTCCCATGTGAATATGGCGCAGCGGGCCATGCATCTTGCTGCAGTCCGGCCGCCTGTCGATGCTCCCAGGCTTTCTTTGACAAAAACCACAAATAAACTTATCGCCATCGGCGCTTCTACCGGCGGCACCGAAGCCCTCAAGGATGTTCTTACCCAGTTTCCGGCAAATTCGCCGGGGATCATGATTGTTCAGCACATGCCCGCCAATTTTACCACCAGTTTTGCCGAGAGGCTGAACAGCCTGTGTCAAATTCGAGTGAAAGAGGCGCAGGATGGTGACTCCGTGGTGCCGGGTACTGCTTTGCTTGCGCCGGGAAATTTTCATATGGTCCTGCGACGGAGCGGCGCCCGCTACTATGTCAATGTCAAAAGCGGGCCGCTGGTCTGTTATCAGCGGCCTGCGGTGGATGTTTTGTTCAACTCGGTGGCTGCCTACGGCGGCGCCAATGCTGTCGGTGTTATCCTCACCGGGATGGGCAAGGATGGTGCTTTGGGCATGCTGAAGATGAAAGAGGCAGGCGCGCAAACAATCGCCCAGGATGAAAAATCCTGCGTTGTTTTCGGGATGCCCAAGGAGGCCATCGCAGCAGGCGGAGTGGACAAGATCGTGCCGTTGCTTGATATCCCCGCCGAAGTTATGAAGATGCTATAGCGCCGGCCTACAGTCGGGTTTTCGTTTTTTGTCTCACACTCTGTTGTTCCAGATGCAACAGGTATCTCTTTACGGCGCATCCTCCGGCAAACCCTCCTAGTCCGGCAGCGCCGGTCACTCGATGGCAGGGCACGATAAGGGCCAGAGGATTGGCGTTGCAAGCTTGTCCTACTGCCCGGGCAGCGCCGGGTTTGCCCAGGGCCTGAGCTATCTCTCCGTATGTCTTTGTCTCTCCATAGGGTATCTCCGCAATTCTCTCCCAGACGTGATTTTGGAACAAGGTGGCTTTTTCTACAAACGGCGATCCGAACTGCTGCGGAAATTTCCGGAGGTGACCTTCAAAAAAATCCGCGAGAAGATCGGCAAACCCGAGGCTGTCACTGTTGTATATTATGCATGCAGGGCCGAGCTGTTTCCTGAGCCTCTGTTGCGCCATTTCATGTCTTTCTGGTGAAAAGGTGAGATGGACAGGTGAATCACCGAGGTAAATGATCCAGCAGGTTATTTCGCCGAAGGTGAACGTGGAGTATAGCAGTGTGGGGGATGGCATTATCGTTCTCGCAGGAATTTGATCTCAGGGCACAACGTGCAGCTGTTTGTGGCAAGTATTGCCGATAGGTTGTATGTTATGTCTGTAGCTGGGTTTTTTACGTGACCTTTTTTAAAGTAAAGCTGGTAACACTCGATAAGCAAGGTAGCACAAATTTTTTGCCGGTGGATTTGGTGTTTTTTGGGATATGCGCCGGGGCCAGTTGTTATGAAACGGGAAGCCTGTAATTATTTTGCAGATGGAAAAACAGTAAATCAACAATATAGGGCAATAACCTCAAAAAAAACTTGATTTTGCAGTCAAGTATAAATTATAGCTAAATATAGATCTAGGAATTTGAAATTATAAGCCTTTTTCTGAATAAACTTTTCATCCGGAATGTGGACACACTATGGGTTCTTTTTCTTACCGCCGATTTTTCTCTGTTTCCCTGCTTTTTTTCATGCTTGCATCTCCGGCAAGTGCGCAAAATTATGTAAAAAATCCCAAGGTTGTGTCTTTGAACTCCTTGCATAAATTTGCGCCGGAGCAGGGCAATATAGCTGGAAAACAGGAAAGCCGCGCAGAGATTCCTGTTTCTTCGGAAGAGTTGAAGCGAAAAGTAGCGGAACCGCACCATGTTGCAAGCGACTTTTCTTCGGAGTTGCAGGGGAAACTTACTTGCCGCAGCGCATATATCATGGATGCCAAGACCGGCAAGGTTTTGTATGACCGCAGCGCCGATCGGCCTGGACAGCCTGCCAGCACCATTAAAATCATCACCGGACTCATCGCGGTTGAGAGTCTTAACGGCGGGGAGATGGTGCGGACCAGCGCCTATGCGGCGAACATGCCGGCTTCGAAGATATACTTAAAAAAAGGTGCGTCTTATAAGGCCAGCGATTTAATAAACGCCGTATTACTGGCTTCGGCAAATGATGCCAGTGTTGCTTTGGCTGAAAAAGTTGCCGGTACCGAGAAAGCATTTGCACGATTGATGACCAAAAAAGCCGAGGCTCTCGGCGCGCAGAACACCATATGTAAAAGCGCTAATGGCTTGACCCGACCAGGACAACAGACAACTGCCCGTGATTTGGCCACGGTTTTTAATCGGGCCATGCGTAACCCCGAGTTTGCCGAGCGTATGTCCACGAGCCAGGTGCGCACCAGCGACGGAAAAGTGCTGAAAAGCCACAACAAGGCTTTGTGGACACTGGATGGCGCGATTGCCGGGAAAACCGGCTATACCGCGGCTGCCGGGAAAACCTATGTCGGCAAATTCCAGCGCGATGGCCAGGCCATTATTGTTTCGCTGCTGGGCAGCGCTTCCATGTGGGATGATATCGCGACTTTGGTCGAGCACGGCTTCGCCAAACAGGAACTTGCATCACGGTTGCCGGAGGATGGTTCCGATGCTGTGCGGGTTTCACAGGTCAGCCAGCAGGGCATGGCAAGTGAACATGTTGATTTCGTCATGTTGTCCGTGGATGTGAACAAGAAGGAAACTAAGTTGTAAGTGAGTATTTTCATAACAAGATCAAAGCCGACAGGAATCAGCCTGTCGGCTTTTTTTTGTTGAAAGCAGCGCGTGAGGCCATGATTAGCAAGGAAGAGGTGCGAGCGGAGTTCCTGGACGCGCCGGAGGGGAAAGCTTCCGGTAAATCCGCGGAAATCGTGCGGCGTCTTGAAAAGTATCGGGATGCCAAAAGGATCTTCGTCGGTCCTACGGCAAGATTACAGCAGATCAGGATCAACGCCCTGACGGATGGCAAGGAGTTGTTGGTGCCTGCGCCCGGCTTGAAGGATGGATTCTATCTTTTGACGCCGTATGAGATACCTTTCAAAAGCCTGAGTTATGCCGTGGGGTACAAGGGCTTGTCCCAATATGGTCAACGGGTTGCGGCGGAGGAGTTGTGCCGTGTGCCTGTGGGTCTGTTGCTCACCGATTGCATGGCCGTGGATCCTGCCGGATATTTTGTCGGCGAGGGTAAGGGTTTTTTTGACCTTGTGGTCGCCATCCTTGCGGAATTGAAGGGGCTCTCTTCAGACGTTGAAGCCTATGGCCTCGGGGAACACGAACAGCTTCTTGGTCAGGAGCTTGAGCATGATGCATGGGATGTGCGTCTTAATGGCTTTATTACTCAGGAGGGGATTTTCCTGAATAATGCCGGGAGCCATGCCGAGCGGAAGATATTGTGGGATATGCTCCCTCCGAAAAGGATTCGAAAGATTACCCCCCTGTGGAAATTGAGCATGCAGATCAAGGATGCCTTGAACGAGACAACTAAGGATGCCGTATGAGGGATGGATCTCTTTCTTGACCGTATAGGGGGAGAAGGGGTAATATGTCGTGGCGTATTTTTTGACAGTCATGTTAGCTTTTTTTCAAGCAGGTGCTTTGACAGGGCTCTCCCGAGCTTGCCGAAGGGCTTAGATGAACGAAAGAAACTCTGACGATTTCAAGATGACTACCGTTCGCCCTGAGCCTGTCGAAGGGTGTATTTCTGTTTTCGCAAGAAGCTCTAACGAAACACTCCGGATTCTTGGTATGGATGATTTTCAAAAACAGGCTCTCACGGAACACCTGACCGAGTTGCGCAAATGTCTGATCTACTCCGTGCTCGCCACGGTGGCAGGATTTGCTGTGGCGTATTCTTATAGCAAAGAACTCGGCCAGTGGCTCTTCAAGCCCCTGTGCGACGTCATGCCCCAAGGTTCCAGCCTGATCTTCACCTCGTACCAGGAAGGGTTTTTTTTTATCTGAAGCTTTCCCTGGTTGCGGGAATTTTTCTTGCCAGCCCGGTCATTTTTTATCAGCTTTGGCGGTTTATCGCCCCCGGCCTCTATCAGCATGAAAAACGGGTGGTACTGCCATTCAGTATGCTCTCTTCCCTGTTCTTTTTTGGTGGAGCCGCTTTCGGTTATTTCGTGGTTTTCCCTCCGGCCTTCAAGTTCCTGCTCGGCTATTCCAACGATTTCTTAAGCCCGATGCCCACGGTAAAGGAGTATTTTTCCCTCTGCCTGCGGCTTCTCATCGCCTTTGGGGTTATCTTTGAGCTTCCCATCTTCATGGTGCTGCTGGCAAAAATGGGTGTGGTGAGCGCAGCGTTCCTAAGCAAACATCGCAAATACGCCATTCTACTTTCCTTTGTAATCGCCGCCATCCTCACCCCCACCCCGGACGTGATCAATCAATGCCTCATGGCTGTTCCCCTTATTGTGCTGTATGAGGTGAGTATTGTTGCGGTCTGGTTGCTTGGGAGGAAACGGCTGGCTGGGTTTGCTGAAACCAAGAACGTTGATGGGACGACGGAGTAACCGTTACGTGTCTTAACCGGAACTGACGAATTTATTGGTTGATCAACGAGGGCGGTGGTTTTCTGTCCGTTTGTCTATGGCGATGTCGAGTGAAGAGTACTCCCGGCGCTCAGTTTGGGCCAAAATCAAGCCTCTTTTTCCCTGCTGTCAAAGTATATTTTGTCTTTGACTACCGCATGTTTTCTTATGATGTTGTCAAGTATTTCTAGACAATGCCGACATGTATAACAAGATTCTAGTTGGCCCAATACATGAGGTGATCTTGAAATGACAGATAATATTGTTTGGCACATGTCCTCGGTAACCAGGCGGCGGCGTGTAAGCCGAAACAACCACAGGAGTGTTGCCCTTTGGTTTACAGGCCTTTCCGGCGCTGGAAAATCAACTCTTGCCAATGCGGTTGAAGAGCAACTCCATGGTTTTGATTGCAGAACATTTGTTCTCGATGGCGACAATGTTCGGCATGGTCTGTGCGGTGATTTGGGATTTACCGTAGCAGACAGGGCTGAAAACATCAGGCGCATTGCCGAGGTAAGTAAACTTTTTGTGGATGCGGGGATGATCGTGATGGCTGCGTTTATCTCACCGTTTCGTAAGGACCGTGAGATCGCCCGTAAGATATTGGGTCTGGATTTTATCGAAATTTACTGCAAATGCTCTTTGAGCATGTGTGAGAAGCGTGATGTCAAAGGGATGTATGCTAAGGCACGGCATGGGGAAATCCACAATTTCACAGGAATATCCTCCCCGTATGAGGTGCCGGAACAGCCTGACCTGGTCATCAATACTGGGGAAATGAGTATCGCGTCTTGCGCAGCCGAGATTATATCTCTGTTGATGGAGAGGCAAGTGATTGGCGGGGTTGATTTTTCTGCAAGGGCTCATGGAGCCAATTTCTAGCAAGATTTTTTTAGTACGTTGAGGATATTATTCGTTGGTTAATTTTTTAGGTGGTTCTGAATGAAAACCGCACTATTTCACGTAGGTCTGGCGAAGTGCGCTTCTACTTTTTTTGGTGATCAGATACATAAAGCGTCCACGAGCGGCAATATAATTTCTGCTTATTGGTACCCTTGGGACACCTTGATAAATAGTTGCTTCGCGGAAATTATCGGTAAGGATATCATCGCGTTTCCACAGGCCGGGAATGGCAACCTCAACATAGATCACACGAAAGATCTTATTGCGTCGAATGAGTGCCTGACGGGTCATTTCCCTCAACCTCTTCGTTTGATATCTTTCCCTGTTTATACAGATAAGCATCTCAGGGAAATACAAGCCCTTGTAGCGGAAAAATTGAAAGCGTTGGCTGAGCGTGAATTTTCTGGTTATAAAAATAAAATTCTTATTATTACTCGTGAGCCTGAATCTTGGTTGCTCAGCGTTTATAAAAATCTGGTATTGATGGGCGTATCACAGCTTCCAGAACAATTTTTTGATGTTTTCGGCAAAGTCCTCACGCAATGGGCTAATGTTGATTTTCTTAGTCAGACATACAAGCAACTTTTCGGAGACGAAAACGTTTTGGTGTTGCCTTTTGAGATGCTTCGCGAAGATTTTAAAACTTTCGCTGAAAAAATTAATGTGTTTGCTACTACGGAAATAATTTTGGATAACACGCCACGAAATTCTGGCCTGTCAGATAGTGCGACTGAGTATTTTCGACGGTTTTGGGAGAATATTGACAAAATAGCCCCGCCACTCCCAAGCTGGAATAATCCCACTGTCTGTTACAAACAACAAACGTGGGAATATATCCATAACGTAATATTGAATGATAGCAAAATGGTTACTAGTGCAAATGCTTCATTAAGTGAGATTCCATTTACGTACAAAATATCACAAAAAATCATTCAAGGTGTTCGAGCGAATATGCAAACGCTGAAAAACGAACAAAATTTTTCTGCCTATCTCAAGCATTATTTTCCTTTGTCCACGTCAGGAAATTCTTTATAGACCTTGTTGAACAGTGCATGGTCGGAACTCTTTCACAATTGAAAAAAATCAATTTTGTACTTTGCCGGTTTGATGTCAAATACCTGCGTGGCATATTGCAGGATGTAGCTCCGCACACTCATTACGAAGACTTTTTTAATCACTTGGTACTTCACAAATTATTTTTTACTGGCGAATTTGTTGTTTTTTAGCTGAGGGAGGGAGTGAATAATTCGCATGATACCTCGGTTGAGATGATCAATTAGTTATATTCAAGCAATAGATTGGGTTAAATGCGCTGTGCTACCACCAAATAATCCGAAACTCGTAAGCCGTAATAATTGTTATTTTGGTGGCCGATGCTCATCACCTGAAACTGAGGAAAAAGCAAAGCCGTAATATCCTCAGCGGTCTTTGCTGCTTCGAACCGGCTACCGTTGCGTAAGTTGTATGGGTCACTGGTGATGAGCAAGCTGCCATCTGTCTGGCGAACGGAATTAGCAAAAATAAAATTTTCTTCATCTGGAAAGTTAGCCACCAATAGCCCTCCCGGCTTCATGACTCGTGCCAACTCGGCACGCACTCCCGACCATGTCATCTGGCCTTCGAGGTAATAACAGCTGGCACAGCACAGCATATAGTCGAAGTAGTGGTCCTGATAGGGTAAGCTGGCGTTGAGCCCTACCGCAAAGCGCACTGGCCATTGTAGTTTCTGCGCCAAGGCTTCTAATCCGTCTACTATTGTCGGTGAGATTTCACTTGCATGGACCTCGAACCCCAAATCCAGTAATAGGGGCAGGTTCCTGCCGTCTCCGCAACCCATGTCGAGGATGCGCGCTCCTTGGTATCGGGTCTTGTCTATTTTCAGGTCGGGATAGTTTCCTCCCGCCAAGGTGCGCACCACCCATTCGGTGGGATAGCGCCCTCCGGAAGCACGGTAGTGGTTGCCATAGAAATTACTCCAGTTGTTTGCCTGTGGTGCAAGTGAAGTCATTTTGTTGGTCTTCTTAGCTCGATTAATTACGGCAAGGGACAAGTGGCCAAGCCGAAGCCGTCCTGCCCGAAATGGTTGCCACTGTAGAGCATCCACAATTGGTCGTTGTGGGGAAAAACGTAGGGATAACAGATCATTTCCGAATCCCAGCCAACCGGCGAAGGTTCCAGCGGACTAATTTCGTCTTGTCGGGTCCAGTGACGAAGGTCTGGTGAAGTTGCATAGCCTATGCGGTAACCTCCTTTTTTATTGCGGAAGTCCTTGCCTAGCCGGTGACAGAACCAGAGGTGATAGACACCGTCTAATTCAAGCAAAGAAGGGTTGGTCTGGCATTCGTCCGGAGTAAGGGCGGAGATACAGGGGGTGCCTTCGCGCTCCCAGTGGATGCCATCATCGGATAATGCATGCATCAGCACGTATACCGACTCAGCACGTCCGTTATGCATGAACCATCTGGTGCCCGAACTGTACCACATATGAAATTTTCCATTGAGGAGGGTAACTGTAGGACTGTTTTGCAGAAATGGTTCAGAGGGTGTTCTGGCAAGTAAGGGACCTTCGGCATAACGGTGGAAGGTTATCCCGCCATCGCGGCTGATTGCCAAGCCGATGGCATGCGAATAAGGTGCTCCTTCGCAACGCATCCAGCCGACATAATACAACCACACTTCATCGCCGATTGGGATCACCGCACCCGGCATTACCCCGAACTGATCGAACGTTCCCAGGCCACCTAGTTCGAGGACTGGACGGTCATGGATATATAATACCTTCTGTGGGTCATTGCGGTCAATTTCGACAAAGGAAGTAACACTGGCTGAATAACCGCGTTGGTCTGGTTCCGGGCGGCAGGTGAAATAGACTCGGATTCGGTCTGCCAAAACCAGCGCGCAGGGATTCTGGTTGTGACTCATCATCCAAAGATGTTGACCGGCAGAGGCGAAAATTCGGCCGCGTTTTTGCCAGGGGAAGTAATAGGATTTCATGTCGAGGCCACCTCAACTTGGTTTATTGTTCAATTCCTTGTCAGCAGCCTCACGTACCGTCTTTTCCAGCCAGTCGTGCATCGAAATCCCCGCTTTTGCACGGGCTTCGTGGGCAAGGCGTTTTGCTTCATCGCTTACCCCTTCAAGTTGACCGTAGTATCGTGTCCAATGGCTGCCGCCCCGAGCACTGGGAATCTGCATGTGGTAGTCGGGTTGTGGCGGAGATGCCGCGACTCGAAACTCGATCACGTAAAACGCTCCCATCATGATGTATTCCAGCTGCACCTCCGTTGCGGTGGCGGGCAGAGATTGCAGCGGTGGCTCGTACTTCAGCAATGGATTTGAGTTGGTCATGACCCTTCCCATCTCGGTATCCCGGAGCCAAGGACCCAGTCCTTCATCGCCAATGACCACTTTGCCGCCGGGTTTGACCACGCGCGCCAGCTCACTTAGGCAGCGTGGAATATCCGCAAAAGTGTTGATGCCGCCGAAATGGTGGGCCGCGTCAAAAAAGTTGTCCTGAAAGGGGAGATAGCTGCCATTGGCCAAGGAAAATTCAGCGGCAATGGAGTGCGCTTGCAACTTTTGCACGGCAATTGTTAGGAGTCGATGAGAAATTTCTTGGAGGTAGAGTTTGCCGTCCTTGCCCAGGCGCCGAGCTATGTGTACAGCACCGCGCCCGGTTCCACAGCCTATCTCCAGCACTTTTGAGTCTGTTCGCAACTCTAACTGGTCCACCATGTGCTCGCGCACGTCATCTTCGTTTGCACGGTAAGTGATGAAAGGTAAAGCGGCATAGCGGTCATATTCTTGAGCCATCTCTTCATAAGATTGACGGGTTTGTGCATCTGACGCCAGCAAGACTGGTGGCCATGTGAAATCGGGAATACCGTCTGTAATTGGAAAGGAAACATCGGCTGAGTTACTACGCAGGGCACCCTCGATAACCTCATCGACAATGGCCGTAGAGACATCTAGCTGCAAGGTTGAGCCACTGACTGGACAGATATAGGTTGCTGCTTGTTGACGATTCACTTGAGGGGCCTCTCGGTAGGAATGGGGATTCGCGGCAATTCGGAAACCAGCAGCTCAAAATGGCGTAAATTGTGCCAGATCCTGTTTTTCTGGAAAGCTTCTTTTTCTTCGCCAATGTAACGAAAGCCTAACTTTTCAATCGTTCGAGCTGACGCGTGGTTGTCAGTTGCGTGGTAGACTCGAATCTTGTGAAGATGTAATTTTTTGAATCCGAATGCAATGATAGCGGCGGCAGCTTCGGTGGCATAACCATGTCCCTGATAGGGTACGCCTATCCAATAGGCGAGCTCGGCGCGGTTTAACGTCCAGTTGCGGTGTTTTCTGCACACTTCGATGAGTGAAACCAGACCGATAATTTGCTTTTCTTGGCGGACTATCCAATGAAATCCTTTCGCCGCTTGCTGTGCTTCTACTAAAGAAACGAGCAGACCTGCGGTTTCCTCGAGAGAACGGTGCGGTTCCCAGGCCAGAAAGGGAGTGAGTCGATTGTCTGAGACCAGCGGCCAAAGTCCCTGAGCATCGTCCTCTGTCAGCGCAGATAACAGCAGGCGTGGAGTTTGCAGTCGGTAACCTTGCGGATAGTCAGGTAGACTGAAGGAGACGGCAACTTCACTCATAGTTCGGCGAACCTCGACATGCGCAAGAACTGGTGGCTGTTTAGTCGGAATGGTTTGGTGTTTTCGGCTAGGTAGGCTTCACTTGGCTGTGTCGTTTTAACAACCAGCGCATTAGCGCCAATGAAGCAGTTGTCTCCAATTGTGATGCCATGCGCTACCGTGGCATTTACTGCCAGAAAGCAATTTTTTCCCATTGTGACAACGCCTGAGACATTGGCACAAGAAGTCAGCCAGCAGTTGTCCCCGATAGATGAGTGGTGGCCAATCATGCTGCCGCTCCAGATAAATACATTATTGCCAATCTGTACTCGTGGGTGGATGTGTACTTGGTTCATAATGAAGCAGTTGTCACCGTAAATACAGTCGGTTGGCAGGCCCGAGTCAGGGTGGACATAGGATGCCAGGGTATAGCCCAAAGCGCGTGCTCTGGCGCAAGTATTGGCGCGCAGTGAGTTCATCTCCTGATAGCCCAATGCAACAAACATGTCGTATTCTGTCGGTGGGTATTGTTGTTCCACTTCGTCGAAAGCGACTAATGGTAGACCGTGCCATTCGCTACTCAGGAGATGGTCGCGATCCACAGTGCATGCGATGATTTTTCGGTCGCTGTGGTTCTGAAAGAAATACAGTAGGACCTCAGCAATTTTTCCGCTACCGAACAAAATTAATGGTTTCATAGCGCTGTTTCCTTATTGACGAGTTGCTGCAATGCTGGGCGGTCAATTTTTCCATTAGCATTTTTGGGGAGAAACTTCAGCAGGTGGATGTGTCGTGGAAGCATATAGGCGGGCAGCAGCGCAGCTACTTTATGTAACAATGATTCTGTGCTTTCAGGTTGATGCAACGCAGCAAAGGCAAGAATCTGCCCCAGACTATCGTCCAGTTTCTGGTAAATCACCGCGCATTCTGTCACCCCGGAGATTGAGGCCAAGGCAGCTTCGATCTCCTCCAACTCGATGCGGTAGCCCATGTGCTTGATCTGAAAGTCAATACGTCCCTTAAAGTGTAACTGGCCCACTGCATCACGTTGCACCAGATCTCCAGTCCGGTAGCCAATGTCCAGATAATGTGCGTGACGTGGGTTTTGGATGAACGATTGTGCTGTGCGTTGTGGGTCGTTAAAGTAACCTAACCCCACTTGTGGCCCATGCAGAAACAGCTCTCCGAAATCCGGGTTCGTCTCATCAAGGGGCAATATTTCTCCCCCAAAATTTTGCGCCAGCGATCCGAGCGTGGTGAGTTGCTGCATGTTTTTTAAATCTTCGTGGCTAACGGTATGGGCCGAACAAATGCAGGTGCATTCGGTCGGCCCATAAACATTTTCTAACTCAGCGCGATTGCTGAACATCTCGTAAAGTTGCTTGAGCTTGACCTTGGGGAAGCCTTCGCCACCGAAAATAATCTTGCGTATTGCAGGAAAAACATCGGAGGATAAAGCGCGTGTGGTCAACAGGTAAACCAGCAATGTCGGGACAGAGAACCAAATGGTGCAGCGCGCGTCGTTGATGAGCCGCACGAGAAGGCGCGTATCTCGTACCTGATCCGATGTAAAAGGAACCAGTGTGGCTCCGGAGAAAATAGCTGAGTAAAAGTCAAAGACGGAATTGTCAAAAAAGATTGGATTGACGTTTGTCAGTACATCCTTGGACGTAATCGCGAAACGGTCTTGGGTCCAAGCAATAAACCATAAGAGGTTTGCATGGGACATAGTCGCACCCTTGGGTGCCCCAGTGGAACCGGAGGTGAACATAACATAGGCGGGTGATCCACCATCGACTGGCCTGCAATCTAATAACGGTTCTGACTTGGTTATATCCAGCAAGTCGTGCAGGTGCAGAATATTTTGGATGCCTTGGTTCGTAATGTTCGCGTCGAAAGGCATCACTCGAAAAGCGTTAATAACTACGGCCGGCTGGCAGGTATCGAGAATTTTTTGCAGTCGTTCCCAGGGGCTGTCCGGGTCAAGATTCGTGTAGATAATACCAAGTCGTAGACAGGCAAGCATAGCTGCGAAAGCTTCAGGTGATTTGTTATGAAACATGGCTGCCACCTGTCCTTGGTGCAGGCCCTTTATCCGTAAATTATTCGCAATACGATCTACGAGTAGATTCAACTCCCAGTAGGTTATGTGTCTGCCTGTGTCAGGATAAAGCAGCGCAATACTGTCTCTATGTTGTTGTGCTACCTGATCAAAAGCAATGCCAAGATTTGAAACGAAAGTCATGCTGGAGCCTGTTGGCTAAATTTTCAAACCGCCATCTACCTCCAGCACAGTACCGGTGAGGTAGTCGTTCTCGATGATGTGGCGAGCAGCCAGATAAATGCTCTCCAAATCACCCAAGCGACGTAAGGGGATTTGTTGTTGCAGGCGTGTAACGGCGGCCTCGCTTAGTGCGGTGTGCGTAGACGGTGTATCTAGAAAACCTGGGGCGATGGCAGCAAAGCGCAGCCCGAGAGCACCAAGTTCCTTCGCCCAAGTGTGGGTCAGCGCATTCACGCCCGCTTTTGCGGCGGAGTAGGCAGACTGACCAGGATTGCCTTTAGCGGAGATAGAACTGATAGAGATCACGACACCTTTACTGCGCTTTGCAAGCATATGGTCCACAACGCGGCTGGTGACAAGAAAAACCGAATCAAGATTGGCAGCCATCACCTGCCGCCATGATTCGCGCGAATGGACCCGGTCATCCCGGGAAAGCATATTCACAAGAGGTTCGCTATGAATAATGCCAGCGTTATTGATAAGGACGTCAGGCTCAAAGCCCGCTTCGAATATACTTTTGAGAGCGGCATCCACAGCTGTTGAGTCCGTCACATCGCAGGGCAAGGCTTTAATTTGACCATCACTAGTCTTGAGAAGTTCGGCGCAGAGAAGTTCATCTTTTTCCAGCACGCAGACATTCGCGGAATCGGTCGCTAACCGATCCACCAGATATCGGCCAATGCCACGTCCTCCCCCCGTTACCAACACATTCGAGCCAGCAATCTTCATATCGAAACTCCGTGTGCCAGCAAGGTAGAGCGTGCATCACCCACGGATTTCATATCTGCAATTTCATCGCCAGAAAATTGAACATGGTAGCTTTCTTCAAGTCGGAGAATGAGTATCATGTGCGCCAAAGAATCCCACGTTGGTATATCACTCAACTTGAGAGAATCCACCACGGTTGATTCAGGAAGCACAAATATTTCAGAGAAAATTTTTTCCAGGGACATGGTGATTCCTTGTGGCTTAGAAATGACTTAATGATTCTGCCTGAAGGCAAGGGATTTCAGGACCTCGATAAAGAGTTTAAAGAAAAGCTTGCCGCTATACAAGTCCGCAGTGCCTTGAACCGGGAAATTCGGGTATAGTGTTTACTGATATCACGTAAAAATGGGGGGTGATTGTCGGCCAAATTTAACAAACAAGGCTTTGCCGCAAACAAACGCAATGGCAATATCCTGAGAGTATTGTTCCAAGAGTGCATCCCCTACGCGTTGCGGACCATCGCCGTGCGCCCATAGATAATCATCCAGTATGAGCCACCCATCCTGTGCCATTAACGGTAACCATAATTCACAATCTTGTTTTACCTGAGCATAATCATGGTTGCCGTCGATGTGGATTATGGCAATCGTGCCTCGATAAACCACCTGCCCAAACGGTTTGCTCGCCACGGTACGGTGTTCCCGGTATATCTCAAAACCTTTTGCGGATTCCCGGCGCAAATAATTAAAGCTTCCCAGGCCGACTGGTAACATGTTGATGACGAAGTCTTGTGGCAGAATTTCATATTCCCATTCGCCCACCATGTCCACTCGAACTGTCTGGGGTGAGTCGTGTTGTGTTGCCGCTTCCGATTGCCAGGGATCGATGGCGAGAACATTCCCAGTCTGATATCGCCTTGCCAGCAAGGCGAGTACCGCCGCCGATTTACCTACCAGTGAACCAATCTCGATAACATCTCCTTTGGGAGCGCTGGGGAAAATCGCCATCATTGCCGCAATTTTATGCTCATTCGATTCACCGTAAATATTTCCGGCCATGCGAAAGACGGCCGCAATCTCAAGGTCGCTCAAGTCACTTCTGCCTCCGGCACATTCATCAATAAAATGTCTATATTTTGCCACCTTATTCATCAACAGGTTAAAGCGCCCCATTTCCCGCTTGATAGGAGAAGTGCCGACGAGTCGTATTGTCAGGTTGTTTTCTGAAATGAAGCGATCTAGCCAAGAGTAAACGGCCGCGACCGGTGCGTAGACGCGAGAGATGTTGCGTTTTCTGATGAGATCCAGGAAACATCGGGGAAATGTTGGTTCGTGAACATAAGGCAACACGACCAATTCGCCTATTTCCGCGTCCAGTTCTGCGTCCCACACAGATGAAGCGGCAATTACATTTTCATCGCGTTCCCGCGCTGCTTCGAGATATTCCCGTCCGTCAGGATGGGTGGCAGGGAAGACTAAGACTGCTTGCTCTAATTGATGATCGTTACCGGACTTGCCTGATTGCATTACATCAGTTCTCATTTTAAAAGTTGTTTTTTTGGCGAGACTCTTTTTTTCTGTTTTTGTCTGACTACTTGTGGGCTTTCAGGGAAAAAGGTTAGGCAATCGTGTGTGCCAATGGGCAGGGAGTAATCTTCAATTTCTATGACAGTAAGTTTTTGCAAGTGACAGGTGTACATTTAGACCAAATCTATCTGGGTGAGCAATCGTTGTGCAGCTGTCGGCTCATTGAACATCAGTACATCCATAATTGATAACCACGCGACATGCCCATCCTTTCCTTGTGAGTAACTTATCGGCCGCGAACGCAAAAAATAAAGCGACAAGTTTCGCTTTGAAAAGCTGACATAGTCATATAACTCGGTCCCGCCAATCGGATTAATGTAGATATCGGCCTCTTCCTGTCGACAGATGTCTAAAATGCGTTCTTGCCCTTTCAAATGTGCGTTCTTGTAGCAGCGTGAGGTGCTCACGATTTCCACCTCCAAGGAGAGATAGCGCGTGACCTCACGGAGGCTGTTGAGTAAAAAATCATCAAGCTGGTTAGAAGGATAATTGATCAAGCTTTCCAGTAAGGTTGAGACCTGAGCGTAATGCGGTGCTTTTCCGTAAGCCTGTTGAATTGTGCGTAATAATTTTTTTCGCCAGCCTTGCTCGTCATCCAATTCAATTTCGCAAATCAATTTATTCGGACTGGCGCCACGTAGTGGTATTGTAAAAGTGTGGGCAGTGCCATTAAGTAGTAGTCGGTTCCGGTTTATCCATCCCCGGGGAATGAAACTGACGTCATCAAAGACCACAAACTTATCTACTGCGGCCATCAATTGAAAATAACCGATGTAGGGCAGGAAGTAGGGTTGCATGATGGCAAGGGTTTTCATGCGTTATTATTTGCCAACAATTATTTGAAGAATAAAGTCAACTTGTTCGTTTGAAAGGGCTGGATAAATCGGTAAACAAATCACTTCATTTGCGGCCTTGTACGCGACCGGCAAATTCGTGTGTGTTGCCGAAAGCATCCCTCGGTACATTGGGAAATCGCTTATCAGCGGGTAGAAGTAACGGCGTGCATAAATACCGTTGTCCTGCAGCTCTTGATACAAAGCATCACGGCTCAGCCGATAGTCCGGTTGTACCAGAATTGGAAAGTAGGGGTAATTGGCCACCTTTTCGCCTGCCGCCGGCAGGCAATTGATCCCCTGAACTTTGGCCAGGGCCTTCCTGTAGCGGTTGTCAATAGCTTTGCGTTTTTCCCGGGCTTCATCAATGCCTTTCAGTTGCAATAATCCGAAAGCAGCATTGATTTCGCTCATCTTACCGTTAATCCCTGGGGCGACGACGGTTACTTCGTCTACGAATCCAAAGTTTTTCAAATGATCGATGTGCCGTTTGGTTTTCGCGTCCGGGCAGACGATGGCTCCCCCCTCAAAGGTGTTGAATACCTTGGTGGCATGAAAGCTTATTATCGACAAATCCCCGTGATTAAGCACGCTGCCGCTATGGCATTGCACGCCAAAGGCATGTGCTGCATCGTAGATGACTTTCAATCCATAATTGTCGGCAATTTCCTGAATACGGTCTACATCGCAGGGATGTCCGTAACAGTGTACCGGCATAATTGCAGTAGTTTGCGGGGTGATGGCGGCTTCGATTTTGGCAGGATCGAGGTTAAGCGTGTTTGGGTCGATATCCACAAATACCGGCTTAATTCCATTCCACAGCAAAGCATGTGCTGTGGCTACGAAGGAATATGGCGTGGTGATGACTTCGTCCCTGATGCGTAAGGCTTGGAGGGCAGTGACAAGTGCGAGGGTCCCGTTGGTGAACAGGGCAAGATGTTTTACCCCCAGATAGTCGCACAAGGCCTGCTCAAATTGCTGGTGAAACGGCCCGCTATTGGTTAACCGCTTACTGGCCCATATTTGTTCCAAATAGGGAATGAATTCCTCCAGTGGGGGCAAGAGAGGTTGTGTAACATAAATTGGCGGGTGTTCCTGTGGATCCGTCATTTGTGATTTTTTTTTCATTCTCCTTGCCTTTCCCCCTTGCACCATCGCCGCCACATATCCCGATAGGCTGCCTCAAGATGGTGGGTAATATTGCCCGGCTTGCAGTTTGTCCCGCTCATCTGTTCGCGCAGGGATTGCCGGATCCGATTTAAACCGGGCAAGTCCTGCGCCAGTTCTATGGCGCGTTGCAGGTATTCCTCTTCGCTGTGGGTGATGAACTCGTGCATGCCGATGCGCGACAGGATTGCCACGCCACAGCGTGATACCATCTGCTCGCCCGCCAGGGTGATGACCGGCACCCCCATCCACAACGAATGGTAGGTCGTGGTTCCCCCATTGTAGGGAAAGGGGTCGAGTGCCAAATCAATGTGGTGGTGCAGGGCTAAATAATCAACGATGGGCATGCGTGGTTGTAAGATCAGGCGTTCCGCAGCAATGCCTGCCGCCCCAAACAGTTCAATCAGCCGCTGTTGTATTCCGCCCTCCGCCGCGTTACCAAGCATTAGCCGGGCATGCGGCAGCGCCGTCAGCAGGCGCGCCCACAGGGCGGTTACCCCGGGATTGATTTTTGTGGGATTGTTCAGGGAGGCAAAGATCAGTTCGTCGGATTTCAGTGCCGGGAGTGGATTGACCTGTGGACATCCTGGCTCCGGACGATAGGCCGCTACCGTATCCGGTAGACGTATCAATTTCTCGGTGTGGTAGCGCTCGGTAAGTCCGGGAGGGTCCATGTAGGCATCAGTAATGCGGTAGTCCATTGCAGTCAATCCGGTGGTGCCCGCGTAGCCGATCCAAGTTGCCTGTACGGGCGCAGGTTTTTTGGCAAATACCGGCAAGCGGTTATGCGCAGTATGTCCGGATAAATCGATCAAGATATCGATCCCGTCGGAGCGGATTTGTCGGGTTAACTCCTCATCGTTCATCCCCATGCAAACCAACCAGTGATCTGCATTGGCTGTCATTCGCTCAGTATGGCCATCGCGCTTTGTATTATTATAGTAGCAATAAATCTCCACTTGTGACTTGTCGTGGCTGGCGAGAATCGGTTCGATGAAAAAAGCCACCGCATGATTGCAAAAATCCCCGGAAACATAACCCACCCGCAAGCGTCGTTCTGGGTCAGGACTATTTTGGTGCGGCTGCCAATCGCACCGGAGTGGGGCTTCAAAGTGTTCGGCATAGCGTTGATGTTCGTTGAATATCTCCATAGGTGTGAAGGTATTCAAGTATTGTATGGTCAGCAAGAGATTGCTGTGCGCCGAAGCGTAATCCGGCTTAAGCAAAAGTGCTTGTCGGTAAGATGCGACCGCTTCGTCTAACAGGCCTTGATCCTTAAGTACATTTCCAATATTGCTGTGCGCTTCGATATAGTCTGGGTTGATCTCCAGCGCTCGGCGCAGGCAGGCTTCGGCTTCTGCGAGTCGTCCTTGCTTTTGGAGAAGATTTCCGAGGTTATTGTATGCGCTTGCAGAAGTCGGCTTAAGCAATAGCGCTTGTTGGTAACTGGTGATGGCCTCAGCGATACGGCCTTGAGCCTTGAGTGTATTCCCAAGATTCCCATATATTTCGGCGCAATTCGGCAGAAGTTCCAGCGCCCGGCGACAACTGGACTCGCTCTCCGTGAGTTGGCCCTGAGCCAACTGTATAGTCGCGAGATTGTTATGTGCCTCGGGGTAGTCTGGCCTTAGCTCCAGGGCGCGTCGCAGGCAGGCGTCGGCTTCCGTGAATCGTCCTTGCTCCTGGAAAATGTTTCCGAGGTTATTGTATGCGATTGCGGAAGTCGGCTGCAGTTTGAGCGCTCTTTGATAGCAAACTATTGCTTCATCCAGTGACCCTCGTTCCTTAAGCGCTCTGGCCAGATTGAAGTGGCCGTCCGCTGCTGTTGGGTTCAGTTGCAGCGCATGTTGGAAGCAGCCGATCGCGGCGTCGGGTTTCCCCTGATCACAAAAAATATTTCCTAATTGTGCGTATACCTCAAGAAAATCCTCTTTTATAGCCAATGCTTTTTTGTAAGAGAGGAGGGCCTCTTGGAGCCGACCTTGAGATTGCAAGGTGTTGGCCAAGTTATACAAGGTGTCGGCATGGTTTGGTTGTAACTGGAGTGCTTTTTGGTAAGTTGAAAGCGCTTCTTCGTATCGGGCTTGGTGATGAAAAATTACTCCCAGATTGTTTAATGCCTCAAGGTAATCGGGCTGTAGAAGCAGGGCTTTTCTGTAAGATGGTGCGGCTTCGTCGAAGCGCCCCAAGTCTTTTAGGGCATTGCCCAAATTGTAATGATAAGCTGCTTTTGCAGGGTTTTCATAAATGGCTTTCTGGAAGAGTGAAACTGCTACGGCATGCTGCCCGCGTTGGCAGCTCATGATAGCTTTTGCATGCAGGGTTTCTGCATGATTCGGGTGTATGGCCAGTATCTTTTCGTATATCTCTTCTGCTTGTTGCAGGTTTCCCGCTTGGTGATTCTTGATAGCGTTTGCCAAGGCCTGTCCAAGATCAAAGGAAGCCCTTTGAATGGTAGGAGATTTGCGGCGCGGCCTTCCGGCGGTATTTTTTTTGTGTTTTTTCTTGAGGCTCATTGGGAGACGCCCCAACGAAAAAGCGGGTGGATGTTGTTTCTGGGGTGTCTGCCTTGTATGTCCTGGTATCGAACAGCAATCACTTTTTTGTCCTTAGAGATTGTTGAAAAATATTTGGGACGCTGGACATCAGAATCAGGCGGCCACGGATTTCAACATAGTCTAGTTGAGTCCGTTTGAATTTTCAACAAGCATAAAAAAAGCAGTACTATCTGTATTGCTTGACGGAGATTGACGGCAGGGGCGGATTGTCGATATAGGCATGCAATCCGTTCGGATGAGGGAAGGGAAGCGAGGGGTCAGGCCAGGACATTTATGATTTTCCCGGTTGTCTGGGCTTGTTGGGGTTGACTGTTCTTGCGGTGTTCCGCTTGGGCCGAGCTGACCTTCTCCGCCGCTTGTCGTTCTTCCGACTGCGCGGTCCGCAGGTTGTTTTGGGATTCTTGGGCCGCAGCCTGAGCTGCGGATAAATTTTGCGAGGCTCGTTGTTGTTCTGCCTGAGCCTGCCGAACTTTTTGGGTGGCCCCTTGGTTGTCGGTGGTCTTGGGCTTGGAATAATGAGTGCTAGGCAGGCGAGTTGGTAACGGTTGTGTTGAAGAGCTTATTTCCGGTCCCATGGTGGTACTCCTTTCGGCACGGAGAAGACGGGAAAAGTTGTGAAGTGTAAGTGCGTAACGTCTTTACCATAATAGTATATATTTTTTATACACAGAATACAAGTAAACCTTAAGCATCGTTCTGTCGTGATGCAACTACCTCTAAAAAAACGCCTGTCAGCTTTATTGCTTGTCTCCTCATCATATAATCCGTCACCCCGGCGGAAGCCGGGGTCCAGCACGCTTGGAATTTTTTCGTAAGGATATTGAGACTTATAGCTTCCAGCCAAAAAGATCGATATTTTGTTTCGGAGAAAGCCGTAGGAAAAAGTGTGGATTGATATCGCGATCCATTGTGTTTGGTGCGTTGTTATTTTTTCTGGACCCTGGCTTCCGCCGGGGTGACCATCTTGATCGAAGTCGATCAATGCTGAAGAATTCGCAACAATTGGGAATTGCACACCAGGTGCTTCGCCAATGCTCTCTTGAGCTTGCTGAAGGGCTCAGCACGAACGGAAGATCCTTCGCTGTTGCGCAGAAAAGCTCTGGCGGACGACCATCGTGACAAGTCCATCAACCCCGCCAACTCACCCCAAATTATTTCTTTTAAAGTTTCATCGGGTGGGGTCGATAAGAAAATCGAGCAATGATTTTAATGCGTGTAGGGTTTGGTCGGAAAGGAGGTGACGGGAAAAGCTGCCAGACACACCTACCGGATACTGTAACAAAAACGACAAACGCTTTAAAACGTCGGCAAGGAAGCCGGCATTCACAAACACACACAACACGGAGGTTTCACCATGGGTTTTAGAATCAATACCAACATCGACGCAATGACTTCTCACCGGAACATGATCGGTACCAGCGGTATGCTGAGCAAGTCGTTGGAGCGTCTTTCATCCGGTCTGCGGATCAACCGTGCGGCGGATGATGCTTCGGGCATGACCATTGCCGACTCTCTGCGCGCGCAGGCTTCCGGTCTTGGCCAGGCAATGAAAAACGCCGGCGACGCCATCTCTCTGGTACAGGTTGCAGACGGTGCGCTGGAAGAGTCCATCAACATCGTAACCACCATCAGAACCAAGGCGATTCAGGCGGCTTCTGACGCTCAGAACAGTGTTTCCCGGGCAGCTATTCAGGCCGACATCAACAAACTGTTGGAACAGATGAACCTCATCGCCGACACCACCGCCTTCAACGGCCAGACTCTGTTGAAAGGTTCTTTTATCAATAAATCCTTCCAGGTTGGCGCGTATGCCAACCAGACGGTTTCCGTTACCATCGACAACGCTGATGCCAGCCATGTCGGTAGTCTGGCCACTCTGCAAACGGCTGCAGACAGCACGGCCAATACGAACCAGAACCAAATTGTACTTGCTGACTTGTCGACCACGGCCAACACCGATGGTTTTGCCCAAATCGCGGCTTCGACCAGCGCGACCACAGGTGTAAAAATAAACGGTCTTGATATGGCGAGCTATCTTGGTGCGCAAGGCAGCGCACAGTTGTCCGCCAAAGGCATTGCCGCTGCGATTAACGGTACGGCCGGTACCACCGGTGTTTCGGCTACCGCCACCACAAGCCAAACGGCTACAGCCGCTGTTGTTGCGGCCACCGTTACTACCGGGGACATCTTAATCAATGGCGTCGATCTTGGCGCGTTTACCATGCTGGCAAGTGATGCCAATGGTGCCTTGGTTACGGCGATCAACGACAAATACGCCCAGACCGGGGTTACGGCTTCGGTTGATTCCTCCGGCTTCTTGACCCTGACCGCAGTGGATGGCAGAAACATCCAGGTGACTGGCGTAGATGCCGTCAACATGGGCACCGGTTTTACCGCCCAGGCTACCAATGTTGTCGTTACTGCCGGCACCACTGCCGCGGAAAGTGCCACCTCCAGCTTCAAGTTGGATGGCGCGACCATCACTTGGGATGCAAGCTCTACCACCGCCGCAACAGACAGTGCAGCATTGGTTACTGCGCTGAATGCAGCTAAAGCGGCAGGCACTATCGATGCCGACTATACCTTTACGGACAATGGGGACGGAACAGTCGATATTGATCGGATCGACGGCTTGGATGTCAACATTTCTACCGCCACCAACTTGTCTGCCGCTCAGACCATTGACGGTGTGGCCGGCAACGTTGCCAATAATGTGGTGAAGAACTCTGCCTTCCATGGGCGGGTAACCCTTACATCCGCTGCAACCATCAATGTTACCGGTGATGCGACCACCCTGCAGACTCTTGGTTTTAATACCAACGGTACTGATACCAGTGCGCAGGCCCAACTCGCCGGCGGTATTATTGATGCAGACGTCACCTCTGCCGCTGCCGCGCAGGTTTCTATCCAGCGTGCTGACTCGGCTCTTGAGGCTCTGGACAAGATCCGTTCCGGTCTTGGTTCTGCTCAGAATCAGGTTGAGGCAACCTTGCGTAACATTTCCGTAACCAGGGTTAACATCCAGTCAGCCGAATCGGCCATCCGTGACGTTGACTTCGCCGACGAGAGTTCCAACTTCGCCAGAATGAACATCCTGGTGCAGGCTGGTAGCTATGCGCTTTCGCAGGCAAACGCAGTACAGCAGAACATCATGACGCTGCTTCGTTAATCCATTAGGCTGATGGGCTGAATACGGTGGGTGATTTACCGGACTTCAGCCCCAAGGCCTGAGGATGGAGTTGTGGTAAAATGTAAGATGTGAGGGGGCGGCGATTTTGGTCGCCAGCCCCCTTTTTTCCTTCACATGGGTGAAGAGAGTTTTGTCCAGGTTTTTGTGCTTCGACAAGCTCAGCACGAACGGAATTTCAATTTATAATGACTTCTCCGTTCGCCCTGAGCCTGTCGAGGGGCAAGTTTGCGCACCTCGATGGCAAAGAAAAACAAAATTGTAGTTGTGTAACAGACGTAACACCTAACAGAGGCGAGGATAGTATGGCTGGTTCGATTTCCACCCTTGGGGCAGGATCCAATGTAGATCTGCAGAGCATTATTGAGCAGCTCAAGGCTGTGGATCAGGTGCAGATCACCAATATGCAGGCTAGACAGATTCAATACAAGGATCAGCTGGCCGAGTTTGAGACCGTTAACACCAAGTTGTTGGCGGTCAAAAACATAGCCTTGGACCTGTCACTGAATACTACTTTTTCGGCGCGGCAGATTACCTCGTCGCAGTCGAGTGTTTTGACCGCCACGGTCAGCAGCGGAACCAGCACAGGTATATCGTCGGTTACTGTGGGCCGCCTGGCAAAGCAGAATTCCTGGCAATCCTCCGGAGTGGCCACGGCCGACACCGTGGTTGGTACCAGTACCGGCAGTTTTGCATATACAGTCGATGGCACGGAGTCCAGCGTGGCGGTTACCGCCACTACTACCTTGCAGCAACTCAGCGACGCTATCAATAACGATCTTAATAATCCCGGAGTCACCGCCAGTGTTATGGATGATGGCACCGGAACAGCTACGGCTTTTCATTTGGTGCTGGTTTCCAAGGAAACCGGCGACGCAAAAGCCGTGACCATCGGCACCAACAATACCAGTCTCACCTTTACCGAGATTCAGACCGCGGGAACTCTTGACGCCCAGGTGGTTATCAATGGCCTCACGTATACTCGGGCGAGCAATACCATCACCGATATTATTTCCGGGGTTACTCTGAATCTGGAAGCGCCCGGAGACTCATCGCTCAATATCTCTACGGACACTGCCGGCATCAAGGGCAAGATCGTCGGTATGATCGAAGCCTACAATGCGGCGAGAAAAGAGATTGCGGATAATTCGTTATATGATCAGGAGACAGGGGTGGCTGGTTCCCTTTCCGGGATTTCCTCTTTCAGGCGATTGACCAGCCAGTTGAACCAGACTCTGCTGACCTCTATTAACGGGTTGGGTGGCGCGTACGACAATATGGCGGATATCGGTCTCTCCTTTAACCGGGATGGCACTGTTTCTCTGGATGAGACGGTTCTTGCGACTGCTCTGGAAAACAATCTGGAGGATGTCCAGCTTCTTCTGGTGGGTGATAGCGCCAATGGAATTGACGGGGTCGCTTCGTTGTTGAGTGATTTGTTGACTGACATCACCAAAACCACCGGTGGGATAATTGCCAATGAGAAAGATCGGGTTGATCAAACCATCCAGCGGCTGGACGACCAGATCGAGAGCATGACCGCCAGATTGAACAGTAAATACGATCTGCTTACGAAACAGTTTGTCCAGCTTGATACATTGCTGAGCAGTTTGCAGAAGCAGGGGGAATTTTTGACCACCCAAATCGCGAGTTTGACCGCGAGCAATGATTGATGACATCGAGAATGGATGGGCTGGTTTTGTGTGACACTTCGACAGGCTCAGGGCGAACGGTACCCACTGCGAAATCATAATAGTTTTCCGTTCATGCTGAGCCCTTCGGCAAGCTCAGGAGAGCCTTGTCGAAACACATACAACATTTGCAGAGCCTCAACAGGGTGCGTTTGTAATTTCCGCTCATCGTGAAAACAACCTGGGAAAAAAGATGGCAATGGATGTGACAAGGCAATCGGAAGAAGTGGAGTTGATGGGTCTGATCGTTGCCCTGTATGAGGAGTTGTCCACGGTGACCGCTGCTTTTTTAGAGGCAATTCAGCAAGGTGCGCCTGATGATGCGGCGCAAGCACGCTTCTGGGCGGCACGGACAGATCTGGTCGAGAGATTGCGGCCGCTTCTTGCTCAGCAAAAGAGTTGGCGCGACCAAGGCGACGGACGTAAGCAGTCAGAACAGTCCCTTGCAGTGCAGATACAGAAAATGGAGGGGATTAGCGTGCTCGATGCACAAATCCTTTCGCGGCTTGTCGTTTTGCAGGCCCAGGTCGGCGATGAACTCAAGTCTCTTAGTCAGGGCAAAAAAGCGCTTGTCGGGTATCGGGTCGGGTTGAAAGGGGCGCCGAGATTTTGTCGGAGAACTGCTTGATTTGTCATTCTTTTAGGGGCAAAGGCATGAATATTTTTTTCATGTTTTGTCGAGAGTTGCCGATATATAAAGATGACGGGCTCGAAACAAATGATCTTCGGCGGGCTCAGGGTGAACTTGGATGCTACCTTTTTAGCTGTCGTTCGTGCTGAGTCCCTGTTGAAACACTTTTTTTGATGCAAACCCGAACCTGTATAGGTGCATCAAATATGGGCGAGATATCCAGAGAAAAATAGTTTCGTAAAAAGGAGCGCGGATATGGTCTCGAAGCAAGCAAGCAATGCCTATTTTCAGGCGCAGGCAAGTGCAAAGATTCATCCTGCCAAACTTGTTCATATGATGTACGAGCGGCTTTTGCTCAACCTCGCCTGTGCCTGTGAAGGGCTTGAGGAGCATGACCTGAAAAAAAGGGGGGAGAATCTTTCCAAGGCCATTGCCATTATTACGGAGTTGAACTGTTCTTTGCGGGCGGAAGATGAATCCGAACCGGCCCAGTTCCTCCGCGGCATGTATGAAGCAATGCTGATAGAGCTTGGTAAGATTCCGGTGAGCAAGGATGCTGCGGTGATCCGGCAGGCTCATCGCTATGTGACGCGTTTGAAGGAAATATGGGAAGAAACGGCCATGAAGGAAAATGGCCTCACTGTTGAGGGAAAAACGGAGAGCGCGCCTGTGATTGTGCATGAAGAGGCACCAGCGGCGTATTCGCGCTGTCAGGAAAAGAAGAGCACTGTTTCCGCAAACGTCTGTTTTTTGGTGTGAATGCCCATTTTGATGGGGAGTAATAAGAAAATAGGGCTTGGCCTGTGGATGTGTTAGACTGGGCCTGGCATCTGTTTGATAGAGGGATGTTGTTGTGGCAGGCATGGAAGGATAGTGACGTAAGAAAGGGAGGTTGGTATGGACGTTAACAATATTGCTGGTGAGAGCAAGAGTTTTGGCAGTATGCCGGTTGCTCCGGCCATTGTGCGTCAGGACAAGCAGAAAGTGGCGGTGACGCCGGTTGCTTCGAGCACCGGGGCTGAAGGCAGCGCGCTTGACAAAAAGGCTTTGTCGCGGGAAGGAAAACTGTCCCAGGAGCAGGCGGTAAAGTATGTCCAGGAAGTTCAGGCACGCTTTGACAAAATGGGTACGAATCTTCAGTTTTCCATCGATAATAGCTCGGAAGACGTTGTCGTGAGAATCACCGACAAGAAGAGCGGCGAGTTGATCAGGCAGTTTCCTTCAGAGGAAATATTGCAGCTGCGCAACAAGCTGAACGATCTCGTTGGAATGCTGTTCGACGGAAAGGCGTAAGCTTTCCCCTCCGTCAGTTCATGTCCTGAATTGCTGTTGGCGTTCTGGAAAAAACCAGGATGTTGATGGTTGTCGCTGTACTTGCGCCTTCGGCGCCTCTTTTTTTGATCTTGCTATTTTCCTCCTTGAAAAATAATTGTGATAAATAGAAAATCCCCCTAACCGGGGATTTCTGTTGTTGCCCGGCCATGGGACGCGGCCTTTTTTTTCGAGAAAGACTTTTTGCTTGACAATTATTTGGGCCTCTCGTATACCTGATCGTCAAACTGAATTTGTGTTCATTGTGCAATTGTGCATTTTTTACAATATTTTCTTTATCATTATACAAAGGAGACTTGA
>JAHJTI010000299.1 GCA_018829945.1 Pseudomonadota bacterium
CGAGCCGGCTCAGGCGGCCAATGCCTTCCACAACGCACTCATTGCTTTTGAAATCGAAGGCAATGATATCGGTGTTGCCAATGCGGCCGACAAACTGGGTGACATCTGTGCGACTCGCGGCGATGTGACTACAGCGTTGAGTCATTATGACAGGGCCTATGCCATCTGCCAGAAGCATACTGACCGTTTCAGCCTTTTCTCCATTGAAAAGAAAAAAGCAAAACTTATGTACGACGCAAAAGATTATGATCAGGCTATCCGCTTGTATGACGAGGTTCTGGATGAATACAGCGCCCTGCGAAATCCCCAGGGCTCAGTGGATACGCTGGAGATTCTTGCTGAAATTTACCTGGCCAAGGGGGATACAAGCAAAGCGGCTGATGCATATCGAACGGCAGCAGCGATCCACCAGAACTTCAGACACAGCCGCCATGCGGAAAAACTCAGAGAAAAAGCGGCTGAGATTGAGAAAAATTAAGCACCAAGGGCTGTTCTATTTTCCCCTGCACCTAGAACGTTGAACTCCGATGGCTCAAGAATCACAGTGGAGATTGGGTAACGCCTTCCCCCTCTTTCCGTTCCTGCCAGTTGGACGGAAAGATCGTGGAGTCTCCGCTGCAGAGAGGCAAGATTAACCGTCGGGTATGATTTTCCCGGCTCGAATCCGGAAAAACCGCAGACATGCCCCTTTCCATCAATCACTGTGGGTATGCCATACGTTCGGCAGTTCACGGGACGGGCTTCATAGCACAGACAAAGTCCTTGATCGTCGAGAAGCGGACACCTGACCCGGGCCACGGACAGATCACGATGCAAAACCGTGATCTGCTCCCAAACCTGCCTGGCTCCCTGCGCTGCCTCTGTTATCTGCTGCTGCACCGTTAGGGGCAATCGCTGAAAATGAACGCGAAGATTGACCGCCTCAACCAGTGACACATCAAAAACAGCATGGCAACAATCCGCGCATCCCTTTCCGCAGGAAATCGCCTCGGGATGCTCCTTGCTCACAGCCTTGAATGCCTGATCAATGACTGCAAGGAGCGAGTCCAACTCATTCTGCATAACCAGTCTCGCTTCCCAAAAAGGCGGCGGCATAGCACACTTGCCCGATCATCACTTCCCCTTCACGATATAGATACCAAACAGACAAAAAAAAATGCAGAGGAAAACCTCTGCATTTTTTACATCCCAATTGAAAAAGAAAAATCTAGCGATTTTCTTCGTCTTTGGCCCGGCCTTTTGCAGCGTACATGGTGGTGCTGCCGCTGGACCAGAAAGTCATCTTGCCTTCCTTTACCAGATCGTTGGCCGCATTCTTCACTTCACGGGGCTTGGCCTCCGGATCACAGGCATAAAAATCCTTCACATAGAGCTGGGGCTTAGGAGCAGACATCGCTTTCTCAAGGATGGCTGCTTTCAACTCGTCTTTACTTAATGCCATGATACGTACTCCTTTTAATAAGGTTTTTACGCAAGCACATCAATTATCAAAAGAGCAAGGCCAGTAGCTCAGAAACGTTCAAACTACTGACCCTGATCCTAGTGACGATCTTTCACTCTACTTGATATGGCTGGTGAACTTGAACTGGGTGGTGGTTCTCCAAGTATCATAAGCCAGACGATAATCGTCAACAGACTTGATGGTAAAAGGAATACCGGTCTTTTCAAAGAATTTCTCCCAACCGATCCGGGCAGCCCACTCGCCAACACGCTCATATTTGCGAGCGTCCTTGGCGTAGGTCTCAAGGATGTTCTTCACCGCAGCAACGGTCTCCGGCCAACGAGGCGGGGTGTTGGGCAGGAAGGGGATAACCAGCTTGGAGAACATCGGCATGGATCTGGAGTTGGAGACCTTGCCACCAACCAGGATCGCGATACCATCACCGTCCGGATCAGCCAAAGGCATCGCAGGACACATGGTGTAGCAGTTACCGCAATACATGCAGCGATCAGCGTTTACCTTAACCGACTTAACATCCTCACCCTTGCTATTCTTAACAGTAGCAGGCTTTACCGCACCCAGCGGACATGAAGAAATAGCCAGGGGCAGCTCGCAGAGACCGGTGATCGCATCGTGGTCGATCATCGGCGGTTTACGATGTACGCCGAGAATAGCGATATCGGAAGCATGTACTGCACCGCACATGTTCAAGCAGCAAGCCAGAGCAACACGAACCTGAGCCGGCAGTTTATGGCTGGTGAAGTAGTCGAACAAGTCGTCCATAACCGCCTTAACAACGCCGGAAGCGTCGGTAGCCGGTGTATGACAATGGATCCAACCCTGGGTGTGTACACAGTTGCTGACAGAAGCGCCAGTACCGCCAACCGGGAATTTGTTGCCACGGCCCTTCAAGTCGTCAAGCAAAGGCTGGACCTTAGCTTTGGCGTCAACCATGAACTCAACATTGTTCCGGGTTGTCCAACGTACGTAGCCATCACAATGCTTGTCGGCAATGTCGCAGATCTCGCGGATCAATTCGATACTGATAAGACGGGCGCAACCAACACGGACAGTGTAACACTCGTCGCCGCTTTCACCCTTGTGCATCAACACGCCGGGCTGCAGGAGCTCGTGGTACAACCATTTGCCGTAGTTCTTTTTGACTACCGGCGGAAAAAACTGTTCATAATGCGGGGGACCGATGTCTGTGATTCTGTCAACCATCGGATTAGCTGGATCGTAACCCATGATAACTCCTCCTTATATCGTAAGATCAAATAAGTTCAATGTAATATCAGCAACAGCCACGCA
>JAHJTI010000064.1 GCA_018829945.1 Pseudomonadota bacterium
CAGTGTATTCCAACCCCTGCGGCGAATACCTCTCCACCAAGGACACCGCTTGCAATCTGCTCACGGTCAACCTGTCAAAGTGCCTCGAAGAAGAGCAGGAGAAATTTTTCGACCGCGTTTTTGAGGCATCCAGGCTTGCGGCAGTTGCCGGCAACGAGATCCTCGATCTGGGCGGCTTTCCGCCCATTGAGCGGATCAAAGCCAATACCCTCAAGTTCCGTCCCATCGGCATCGGCTTTACCGGCCTGCATCATGCCATGAACCATTTCGGTGTTTCCTATGCCGATGAGCATGAGGCCCCGCTTTTTGCCAAGGCGACCCAGCTGGCCTTGATGCTTGGTTCCATGCAGGGCAGTCTCGACTACGCCGAGTTCATTAAAAAGGAGGGCAAGCAGAAGAAGCTCACTCCCCAGGAATGGAACATGACCTATGTCGACAAGATCGACAGCGAGGCTGCAGCCTTTATTGAGACGGAGATGCCCAACAAAGAGCTGTGGCACAAGCGTGCCGGCAGTATTTTCGGTATTCTCCGCAAACTCGGCGGGTTGTATAACTCGGTGACCACCTCACAAGCCCCCACCGGTTCCATCTCCCAGTTGATGCGGGTGGCCTGTACCGGGGTGGAGCCTTATTTCTCCATGATCCAGCGCCGCAAGGTCAAGGATGTGGATGATTCCTGGAAGGAGTTTGTCCTCGTGCCCCTGGAGTTTTACCAGTACGAGGAGGAGAAACTCGAGTGGGTAACCGAGCAGACCGCGCATAAAATTGAGCCGTATCAGCAGATCCGGATTCTCGAGGCATGCCAGGCCTTCAATCACACCGCAGTTTCTAAAACCATAAATTTGCCCGCTGATACCACGGTTGCAGACATCAAGGATATCCTTCATTATGCCCGGAAAAGCAATCTCAAGGGCATCACCATGTTTCGCGATTCCTCCATGGAAGGGGTGTTGAGCGATCATGGCGGCAAACTGGATCCGACCTGCGAATTCTGCGACATGGACGTGCGCAGCGGCAGCACCTATAAGTTCCGGGGGCCGGCTCCGTTGTATATTACGGCCAACAAGGGTGGTCAGGGGCATGTGCGCGAGGTGTTTCTCAACACCACCAAATCCGGCTCAACATTGCATGGAATGAGCGAGGCCCTGGGCCGGGTTATTTCTGTGGCACTCCAGCACGACTACCGGTTGGTTGGCAAGATAGCCAGGACCCTGGAGGATATTTCTTCCGATGGCGCCTGGATCAGCGCCTCGCTTGGCAGAGTCTATTCCATTCCTGCGGCCCTGGCTAAGGTTTTGGACAAGAACGCCGAGGATGAAGTGGATGGTGACCCGGAACCGTATGTTGAACCCTCTTCCTATGCTTCCTGCCCGGCTTGCGGCAAGTTGAGCCTGCGGCGAAGCGGCGGCTGCAACCAGTGTGTGAGCTGCGGATACTCCTCCTGTTGACCGGGTCGGAAGACGTTTGCATGCAATCAGGCTCGCAGCAGGGCAGATATAACAAGGCGGTCATGGCGTTCATGGCCGTCTTGTTTTTTTTCATGGTGGTGGGCGACATCATCATTGCCCGCCACCAGCGAAATTTTTTGTTTTCCCGAGCGGAAAGTCAGGCGCACCGCGATCTGCAATTGATGGCGGCCAATTTTCTTGAGCCGATTCTCAAGTATGATTACGACTGGATAAACAGGTTCGTCCTGCGGTGGGGAGAAGACCACCCCGAGGTGGCGCGTCTGGCCGTGATCGGCCCTGATGGAAGGGATTTGATTACCTTTAATCGTGATCGGGAAGGAACAAGAGCTTTCCTCGTCGAAGAAAAAGTGCAGTTTCAAGGCAAGGAGTTGCTTACGCTGCAGATGGAATTTTCCTCAGGCGAGGTGGATGGACTCCTGCGCAAGCTTCACTGGCAGCTGGGGGTTGCCTCGTTTCTTCTTACGGCAATTGCCGGGATTGTCCTGTGGCTCACCCTGCGGCGTATCGCCATCGCCCCCCTGGAAAAAGAGATCGGCCTGCGCCTGGAAACAGAGCAGAAGCTGGCTTCGGCCCACCATCAGCTTGAGGAACGTGTCAGTGCGCGGACCTCCGATCTGGAAGCTGCCAATCTACTGCTGCAGAAGGAGGTCGTGGAACGGCATGCCGCAGAGGATCAGTTTGCTCGACTGCATCGGGAATATGAGCTGATTCTGAATTCCGCCGGTGAAGGTATCTATGGTCTGGACACCGAGGGCTGCATAACCTTTGTCAACTCCGCAGGCTTGCAGATTCTTGGTTATGACGAAGCAGAACTGGTCGGCAAACATATCCATGATTTTCATCATCATGTCCGTTGGGATGGCGAAATGTATGGGCGGGAGAGCTGCCCGGTGTGTGCGGCTTATGCCGAGGGGAGGAAGCATCAGGGCGGCCAAAGCTATTTCGGCAGGAAGGATGGCGATGTTTTTCCAGTGGATTTTGTTTGCACCCCTCTTATGGAAGGGGAGAAGGTTATCGGTACGGTTGTGGTATTTGAAGATATCACTGTGCGCAAGCAGGCCGAACATGATCTGCTGGCCTTGACCGATACCTTGGAGCGACGGGTTATGGAGCGCACCGCCCGCCTTGACGCCGCAAATCTGGAGTTGCGGGAAACCTTGGGCCAACTCGAGCAGACCCAGGCTCAGCTTGTACAGTCGGGGAAGATGGCGGCCCTGGGAGATCTGGTGGCAGGGGTTGCCCATGAGATCAACACTCCGGTGGGAGTTGGCGTCACCGCCGCCTCACATCTGGAAAACAAGACCAGGGAGATTGTGGCGCTATACGAAGAAGGGCGCATGAAGCGCGGCGACCTTGCCGGGTACTTTGCTCTCTGCCAGGATGCCGCAAGCCTGATCTTTTCCAATCTTCACCGGGCAGCGGAACTCATCCGCAGTTTCAAACAGGTGGCTGTGGATCAGTCTGGGGAGGGGCGCAGAACTTTTCGGGTCAAGGCATATCTGGCCGAGGTCTGCCTCAGTCTCAGACCGGTTTTGAAGAACACCGGCCACAGTCTTGAAATTTCCTGCCCGGAGGAGTTGGAGTTGAACAGCTATCCAGGCGTTTTTTCCCAGATCGTCACAAATTTTATCACCAATTCGCTGGCCCATGCGTACGATGAGAATGCGGTCGGCTCGCTGCTTGTTGATGTCAGTCTTAAGGGCGGGAATGTCCTGTTTCGTTACAGCGACGATGGCAAGGGAATGACCGAGGAACAACTCAATCATGCTTTTGACCCATTTTTCACGACAAACAGGGAAAAAGGGGGGAGCGGTTTAGGCCTGCATATCGTATATAATCTTGTAACCCAGAAATTAATGGGGTCAATTACCTGTGAAAGCAAGCCGGGGAAGGGAACATCTTTTGTTCTTCTTTTCCCTGCGGTCATACCTGGGGGGGGATCACATGGTTGAAACACCAGACGAAGTTTTTTTTGCGGATGAAACAGGGGGGGGGATACTTTCCCGGCAACGGGATGGAGGCAACGGCACCTGGAAGGTGCTGGTGGTTGACGACGAGGAAGAGGTGCATGCCGTCACCAAGCTGGTTCTTTCGGACTTTTTCTATGACAAGAAAGGGTTGGTTTTTTTGCATGCCTATTCGGGAAAAGAGGCAAGGGAGCTTATCGCCGAACATCCCGACACCGCAATTATTTTTCTTGATGTGGTCATGGAAAAAAGCGATGCCGGACTCGCTGTGGTCCGCCATATCCGTGAGGAACTGAAAAATTCCTTTGTCCGGATCATCCTGCGCACCGGGCAGCCCGGACAGGCCCCCGAAGAGAAGGTCATCATTGAGTATGACATCAACGATTACAAGGAGAAGACCGAGCTTACCGCCCAGAAACTTTTCACCACCATGGTGACCTCCCTGCGTTCCTATCGGGATATCCTCACCATCGAGGCAAACCGCAAGGGGCTGCAGAAAATCATCGAGGCGGCCACCTATATCTGTCGTCTCCGGTCGATCAAAAATCTGGCCAGCGGGGTTTTGACCCAGTTGGTTTCCATCCTGCATCTCAGTGAGAATGCCCTGTATTGCCAAACCTCCGGCATAGCGGTATCCAATGTGGAGGGTAGCTTCAAGGTGCTTGCCGCCACCGGCGCGTATGAGTCGTACATCGATGCTGAGGTGTGCGGGCAGCTTCCTGCAAATGTCCTCGCCGATATCCGGCGGGCGGCGACGCTCAAGCGGTCGATCTGCCAGGATAACCGTTATATAGGGTATTTCCGCAGCGAGCGCGGGGAAGAAACGGTTATATATCTCGAGGGCTGGCGGGATCTCAGCGAACTTGATCGGCGGATGATCGAGGTCTTTTGCGGCAATGTCCAGGTGGCATACGAAAATGTGCTCCTGAATCAGGAAATTGAAGGGACCCAGAAGGAGATCATCTATACTCTGGGCGAGCTTGCCGAGATGCGTTCCCTTGAAACGGGCAATCATGTCCGGCGGGTAGCGGAATACAGTCGGCTTCTGGCAGAAAAGTATGGTTTGAGCCAGCGGGAGGTGGAGGTGATCCGCCTTGCTTCGTCCATGCATGATGTGGGCAAGGTTGCCATCCCCGATGCCATTCTCAACAAAACCGGGCCGTTGGACGATGGGGAATTTGAGATTATGAAGACTCATACCATCCGAGCCCAGGAGATGCTGGGTCTTTCCGACCGGGAGGTCATAAAGACCGCCATTGTCATTGCCGTGCAACATCATGAAAAATTTAACGGCACCGGTTATCCCAAAGGATTGCAGGGGGAGGATATCCACATCAGCGCAAGAATCACGGCGCTTGCCGACGTGTTTGACGCGCTGGGCAATGACCGTTCCTATCGCCTGGCCTGGGAGATGGAACCGATCCTTGATCTTATCCGCGCGGAGCGGGGCGCGCATTTCGACCCGGCTCTGGTGGATCTCTTTTTTGCAAATATCGACTCGATTCTGGAGATCAGGAGCAGGCTGGCCGGCTAGCGTTTATTTTGACGCCAGAGCCTCGCCAATAAGCGGCCAGATTCTGCTGAGTTCTTTTCTGTTGTGAAAGGGGATGGATAGCCGCACTTGATCCTGTTCAAAGGATTGCGAGTGATCGAGAGTCACACCGTTCGGCAGTTTCAGTCCCGCCGCAAAAGTGCGGAATTCCTGTTCCGCTTCGGCAAGCCTCGGGAAGCGTTGTTCGGTGAACCATTGCATGAGTCGGGCAGTTTTCTGCGGGATATTTGTTTCCTGGGGGGAGAGGATTTCCCGCACCTCGGGTTGGCAGAGCAGGGCCATGATCGAGGTGTTGTGTCTGATCGCCAGTTCCCGGCAAGTGGCGGTGAATTTTTTCTGGTTGCCGACGCTGAGGTTGAGCATTTCCATGACCTCGAACAGGGAAAGGCGGTCGGTGAAATTCAGAGAGAGCAATTCCCTGGCCACTCCCTCATGGAGTCTGCCTTCATGGAGCGCGCCGAGCAGGTGATCTTCAAGCCCGAGAAGCTGTAACAGGTTGTGCAGGTGATGGGAGTGCGGTTCCAGCCCAAGAGCGGGGAGAAATCGGTGCGCAGCCTCGGTTTCGTCCAGATGCTCAAGGATTTTTTGGAAAAAAATAGCCTGTTCCACCACGGTGATGTTGCCGCGGAGGATGGTGTCTTCAAGGTTGATGGCCAGGGTTTCCGCTGGCGAAGTATCCGCAGGCAGGACCAGGCATATGGTCGAGATGGTGTTGTGGGTCTCTTTGGCAGCAATCAGACGGCGGCGGCCGGTGACGATCTCCAGGCAGGTTCGCCCTTGTTCCCTGAGGACAGGAGGGTGAAGAATTCCGGCTCTGGCTACGGACTCAATCAGTTCGGTCCCTGGTTCTAGCGCTTCTTCCGGAGTCAGGCTGTTGCTGAAATCCTGGAAATTGATGTGATTGAGATTGATGAGACTTGAACGGAAGGCGAGCGGCATTGGTATTCCCATGGCTGGCTGATGGATGGTTTTTTGTTTTCAGGACCGCTGGTGCACTCCTGAAAGAATCCCTTCGCACAGGCTCAGGGCGAACGGAAGCTTTACTAATCTTATTGAGTACGGTTGTTTGTGCTGAACCTGGCGAAGCATTTATTCCGGGACGGTGACACCTTTTTACGAGGCCGTCGTGCTTGACTCTATGGGAAAAAAGGGTCTTCTTGTCAATGAAAAAATCCGGGTTTATCAGGAATCAAACGCGGGGCAGCAGGCTTTTGCAGCCGGGATGGCGGAGGGAGGAGACGGCGTGAAAGTAACCATCATTGCAGCCGGCACCATCTGCGGGCGCATCGGCCCCGGTCTTACCGGCAGCCCTGTTGATCGTCGGTTTCTCGAGAAAATGCGGGCGGCAACCGATGCCAGCCTGTTAGGCGCTGAAACCCTTCGCCAGGGCGATCCGGAGATGCGTGGGCCGGATGGGTGTATTGTGCCTCAGAGGGTTAGAGGGTTCATGACCCTGTCCGGCGATATTCCGTTGGCAGGGAAGAAAATATTCGAGCACGGACCTCGTCCGCTTATTTTTACCGGTGAAGCAACTGCCTCGGGATTGCGGCATCGGGTGGGGGACCTGGCCCAGATTGTTTCCCTGCCCGCTGAATGTGCAGGAGAACTTTCGCTGGCTGCGGCCCTTGCCCATCTGGAAAAAATCGGTGTATCCTCGGTGCTCATTGAAGGCGGGGGCAGGTTGAATTACGCGTGTCTCCGGCAAGGGGTTGTCGATGAAATTCTCCTTACCCTGACGCCGAAACTGTCCGGCGACCGGAATGCCGCTTCCTTGTGCAGCGGACCGGGTCCGTTGGGCGACCCGTTTCTGTCGCTGACCCTGGTTTCCTGCGAGACTGCGGAAACCGGGGAATTGTTTGTGAAATACTGCGTGAATAAAGGGAGCTAAACATGCAAAAGGAATTGGCGATCTTGTATTCCGGGGGGACTGATTCCCTTGCCCTGTATGCCTTGGCCAGTGGCGGGCATCATCCGGGGTTGGTCAGGCCGGTGCGTATCCATTTGCTCCACATGCTCAACGGCATGGGGCGTTTTGCCGATTTTCCCAGAAACCGCTTTTTGGCCGCTAAAAAGATTCTGCTGGCCAATGCTTCCGAGCCGGAAAAAGTACCGGAGGCGGAAATGGTGGAGCTTGATATGGGCAGACTGTTTCAAGGATTATGGCTCGACCGCTATGAAGAATACATGCCCCGTTACAACGGGAAAAATCTTGTTTGCGTTGCCTGTAAACTTGCCATGCATGCCCGGGCCATTCTCTATTGTCATGAGCATTTTGTTCCGCATTTCGTAGCGGGATACACCAAAAAACAGGATCATTATCCCGAACAGACTCCGGTATTCATGGAAAAGATAGGCGAGCTTTCCGCTCGGTTCGGGATCAGTACGACCTTCCCTGTGTACGAGGACTTTGACGACCAGATGATCACCCGGCATGTGCTGGAGGATTTCGGTTTGCCTTCTACAGGCGGGGGCGAAAGAAAATGTCTTTTCTGCCAGACCCTGACCACTGCAACGGAAAAGGAAATCGGGCAGTACCTTGATGATATGCTGCCTCGGGTTTCCGAATATATTGAACACCGGTTGGCCGGCCGGATCCGGGAAGCGGCCCACTGTTTTCCTCCCGGCAACCGTAGCGCATAAAACAGAGAGCGGTTTCTGAATCGTCCGGACTGAAACTGTTTGCAAGTCGGTAATGGCAGCATTGTGTTGTATCGCATTCACCGCGAACGACCATTATTGATGGAGCGATCAGCCGGACTAAAACAGGCGCAATAGATTTTGCGTCTTTGCGCTGTGTTTTCTTATTTTTTCTTGTTGTTGCAATATGTTAGCATGCACCTGTAATGATTCGTCAAAAAAGATTGCTCCCCCTTCCCCTCCGATTGTTTCACCGATCCCGCCGAGTTTGTCCCGATAAATCATCGTGTTGCCTGTTTCCTCCTGCCATGGCACTTAATTTGCTTTAACTACAGTCGTTATCAGCTCTGTGCTGGCATGATTTTTTGTCTTCGCTCTGAAAGTTCCATAAAGAGGGAAGGGTAATTGTTAATTTTTTTGTCAAGGAGGGGAAGGAGGGCGCTATGAAAAAATACTGTGTATTTTCGGCGATACTTTTTGTTTCAACCATTGTGGGCGGATCGGTGTATGCCGGAGACGCGCACAAAGCAATTACCGGTCCTTTTGCCACCCCCATGGACGTGACCAAGAAATGTCTGGAGTGCCATGCGGACGCGGCAACGGATATCATGAAAACCACCCACTGGACTTGGGCCAGCGAGCAGAAGATTGCCGGCAAGAAGGGCAAGGTTACCCTGGGAAAAAAGAACGCCATCAACAATTTCTGTATTTCCGTTGACTCCAACTGGCCCCGTTGCACCAGTTGTCATATCAGCTATGGCTGGAAAGATGCCAAGTTTGACCCTACCGATAAAACCAGGGTGGATTGTCTGGTCTGTCATGACACTACCGGAACCTACAAAAAAGCTCCGCCCGCGGCCGGCATGCCCTTTGGTTTTACCGGCAATCCTGAGTTGGATGCCAAGCCCGTTGATCTGGTGGTCGTGGCCCAGAGCGTCGGTAAGACCACTAAGAAAAATTGCGTGGCCTGCCATGGATTCGGCGGCGGCGGCAACAATGTCAAGCACGGGGATATCGATTCGTCCATGGCAAATCCCACCAAGGCCATCGATGTGCACATGGGTTCCGATAGCCTGAACTTCCAGTGCACCGAGTGTCATGCCGCCCAGAAGCATGATATCAGGGGTAACTCAATGATTGTTACGCCCGGCGGCAAGAACCATCTGGAATGCACCCAGTGCCATGATGCAAAACCCCATAAAAATGCCAAACTGAACACGCATACGGCCACCGTGGCCTGCCAGACCTGTCATATCCCCACCTTTGCCAAGGCCATGCCCACCAAGGTTGAGTGGGACTGGTCTACCGCCGGTCAGGATATCAAAGCTGACGAGCAGGTGTTCGGCACGGAGAAACGCGACAGTTATGACAAGAAGAAAGGTCATTTTAAGTGGGCCAAGGACGTGGTGCCTGCTTACAAGTGGTACAACGGCAACGCCACCGTCTATCTGCGCGGCGAAAAGATTGATCCTGCCAAGGTCACCGAGTTGAACGCGCCGTTAGGCAGTATCAAGGATAAGAACGCCAAGATCTATCCGTTCAAGGTGCATACCGGAAAGCAGATCTACGACAAGGAAAACAAGTATTTCCTGACCCCGAAGGTGTGGCCGACCAACAAGGAAGACAAGGATGCATATTGGAAGAATTTTGATTGGGACAAGGCAGCCAAAGCGGGCAGTGAAGCATCCGGCCTGGCCTACAGTGGCGCCTTTGACTTTGCACCCACCATCATGTACTGGCGGATCAACCACATGGTTGCCCCGGCGGCTGATGCTTTGAAGTGCAACGACTGTCATGGAAAAGATGGCCGTCTTGACTGGAAGGCTTTGGGCTACAAGGGTGATCCCATGAAAATAAAAGGCGCTGCCAGGATGAAGTAAATTCACCTGGTCTTCGCACCATCCCTGAGCCCTCTTCCTCCTCCCAGGAAGAGGGCTTTTTTTTGTAACGGTTCGGCAGTACCGCATCTGCTTTGTCATCGCCATGTCCGCATACCGTATGTATAGCGGACATGGCTCTTTCGCGCATCTGCGGCACTGCCGAACCGTTACATCAACTATTCCGGGTTTTTGGGGTGTAAGGAATGAAGGGAAGTGAATCTATGCGGCAAGCACAGGGAAAGCTGCGCGGTTTTATGGTAAGGGCTTTCGGCGGCGCATCAGGAAAATATACCCGTAGATTATGAGGTTTACGGCGACAAGGCCCATGCCGAGGAGGTAGCGCAGTTCAATGGTGAGGTTTTCAGGGTAGAGGACCAGAGAAACGTAGTGCTCGATAAACCCTCCCGAATAGCCCGCTTCGCCGCCTCGTACCCGCAAAGCGTTTTCCAGCGGCGTAAGCGGACAGATCCAGTCAGCCCACTCGATCACCACCCCCCAGAGCACTGCGATAAGATGCACCCAGAGAAGGGAGGGGCGCCGCAGCACAAGCAAGCCTCCCAGTACAGTGAAAAGAGTGAAGGCGAGGTGCAGCAGGAGGATGGCGTCGGCGCCGATGCGGTAGATCATTTCACGATCTTGAGACCAAACATCCCCTGAAGCGCTGCTGGCAGATCCGCAGGCAGAACCACGGTTTTGGCATTTGCGGAAACGCCAAGTTCCTGCAGGGCGGCAATATATTTCTCTCCCAGCAGGTAGAGGGCCGGCAACTGTTCGGCACCAATCCCCTGTTGTACCAAGGTTAGCGCATCTTTGGTGGCTTGTGCCAGGACTATTCTGGCTTCGGCTTCCTTCCTCGAGGCTTCAAGACTGCCTTCCGCCTCCAGAATTGCTTTCTGCTTCTGGCCTTCCGCAGTCAGGATTGCAGCCTGCTTTTCCCCCTCGGCTTCGGTGATGGCCGCCCTTCGAATCCGCTCCGCCGCCGCCTGACGCTCCATGGAGGCCTGCATGGTGCTTGATGGCTTGATGTCCTGAATCTCGATGCTCTTGACCGTCAACCCCCAGTCTTCAAGATCATTGGCAATGGCCTGAATAAGCTTAATTTTGATCTGTTCCCGGGAACTTAAGGCATCATCCAGGTCCATCTGGCCGATAATGGCCCGCAGGTTGGTCATGATCAGATTCCTGGTGGCATGCTCATAGAAATCGATGCCGAAGATGGCCTTGTGCGGGGTATGAATATTGATAAAGGCAATGGCATTGGTGATGATCACCGCATTATCGCGGGTAATGACTTCCTGACTTGGGATATCCAGGGAGATGTCTTTTCGGGTCACCTTGGCGGCAATGGTGTCCACATAGGGGATGATCAGATTCAGGCCCGGCGTCAGGGTCGTATGGTATTTGCCGAGCCGCATAATGACATACTCGTACCCTTGCGGAACAATTTTGACCCCGTTGGCAATGGTAACAAAGACAAGAACCAGAATAGCGCCGACAATAATGAGACCCACATCCATATGTATTCCTCCGGTGGAGTTTGAACAGCGTTACAGTACTTTTTTTACTTTAAGAATCCGATCTTCCTGTTCTGGAGAAAGAACCTCGACAACCCGAACCCTGTTGCCCGTTTCTATGGGTTCATCGGATTGATACCTCCAGGACTCCTCGCCCAGTACCGGCACGGAAAAAGCCACCCGCCCCAGCTCTCCGGGAGTCAAAGCACTGGTGGCGGCAATTCCGGTTTGGCCAATGGCCGTCTGTTCGTCAGCCAGCAGGGTTTTGGTTTTTTTCCGGGGGACAAAAAAACGGAACCAGCAGAAGGTGAATCCGATACTGGAGAGAGAAAACAACAGTAGCTGCCACTTTAGCGAAAACTCTGGGAAGACGGCCAGCAGCAGGCCGGTCACAATGGCTCCCAGGCCGAACCAGAAAATAGTGAATGAGGGCACCACTATTTCCATGAGCACCAGAATGATTCCCAGGACAATCCAATGCCACCAGAGGATGTTTTCCATTACCCTTCCTTGTTTCGTTATGGAAATTTGCGAAAACCCATACTCATACGATTCTATGTGGCAGGACATTAAAAGTCAAAGGAGAAAACAATCAGGATGATTCACGCAACCTGCATTATAGTTGGAAAACTCTTGCTTGCGGACCATTTCTAATGCCTTTCCCCTTCCGCCGTGGAGCAGTCGTTTTTTTTGTGTTATGCTGAAGCACAGGCTGTAAACATGTGTACTTCCAATAGCTGGATTAGGGAGACCGATCACAGACCATGCAGATCAGTTGTGTAATCCCCACGAAAAATCGGGCGGAGATGGTCTGTGTGGCCATTGCCAGTGCGATCGCTCAGGATACCCCTGTGAGCGAGATCATTGTTGTGGACGATGGCTCGACGGATAATACTCTGAGCCTTGTTGGTGCGCGCTTTCCCGAGGTGCGTTTGCTGCACCGATCTGGTCTTGGACCTGGGCTGGCCAGAAACGCCGGGGTTGCCGCGGCCCGTGGCGAAGTGATCATGTTTCTTGATTCGGACGATGTCTGGCTGGAAGGCCATGTTTCATGTCTAGTGGGCACTTTGTCCCGCGGTTTTCCTGTGGCCTATGGGGTGACCAGAAATTGCGACCAGATCGGTGGCGGGGAGTTTTTCATTCCCGAGTCGGGGATGGCTGTGGAAGGGCAGTGCCTTGCCGCATTGTCCCGCTGGTGTTTTCTTGTTCCCTCTGCCATGGCGGTGAAAACCGAGGCTTTCATGGCGGTTGGCGGCTTTGGAAGTGGCGAGCTGGGCGAGGACTGGTCTTTTTTTATCCGTCTTGCCCACCGGTTTCCCTTTGGTTTCTGCGGGGAGGAGCCTGTCACTTTGCGTCATCTCCATGCGGGAAGCCTGTGTAATTGTGCCGATGGAAAACGGCTTGAGACCCTGCTGGCCACAGTATCCATTGCCCTTGCGGAAACCGAGGCATCTCTTGAGGACCTGAATCGTTTTCAGTCGATTGCCGACTGGACCAGGCAACAGGGAGATTGGCAGACGATCCAGCAGTGGTACATTTCCTTGAAACAGGAGGAGTTTATTTGAAAGTATCCATATCCCCCCAGGACCATGCACGGGTATTGGCGGAAGGGGTTGATATCCCACAACAGCAGCCATCCTTTGCTCTGCCCCTGCCCGAGGTAGGTATCTGCGGCAAAACCGTTTGGGTCCGGCTCCCCGAGGGACTGGTCCCTTTTTCGGCCCGGCTTGAGGTGAATCTCAGTGCGCAGGTTCGGGGCATCCATATGTCCCGCATGGAAGAGGTGATCGC
>JAHJTI010000317.1 GCA_018829945.1 Pseudomonadota bacterium
GGTTGCCGGGTTTTTCCGGGATTTTTTCAGTGACAAGGGCAACGAGACACATTACTTACTAAGAGAGTAGCAACTAGGCTTTGGCCAGTCAACAGGAAGCGTGTCCGGCCCGGCAGAGAGTCAGGAGCGTTTTAAGGAAAGCAATGACGGTTTATAAACGGCAGGAAGTGCAGACGTTGCTCAAGAGTGTGGAGCGCGGGGAAACATCACCTGTGTATCTGCTCTTTGGCGAACGGTATCTCTGTCAGGAGATCGTCAATGAGCTGGTCTGCCGTCTGCTGCCCGATGAGGCCTCGCGTCTGAATAGTTTGAAGGCCATTGACGGCGATCAGGAAGAGGTGGGCGCCACCATCAATATGCTGAAAACTTACAGTCTGTTCGGCGGGCGACAGGTTTTCCGGGTGATGGACTCCCAGATTCTTTACTCCAAGGTCGTGGCCGGTGCTCTTTGGGACAAGGCGCGTAAGGCTTGGGGCGGAAAAGAGCCGAAAAAGGCTTTCCGATATCTGGCGCAGATGCTGGCCTTGGGTGATCTTGCTCCGGCTGATTGGGAAAAAGAGGAAATGGCTGCCTGTGCGCCCGGCCGCTGGCAGGAGCTGTTCGGTTTTGCCAAGCCCGACGATCTTGGCTGGGTGCAGGAAGCCTGTGCGGCCGGCGAGAACATCGGCGCGGCGAGCACGCCCAAAAGCGATGGCGCGGAGCTGCTGATGGCGGCTCTGGAGGCGGGAATTCCGGCGGGCAACACCCTTATTTTGATTGCCGAAGCGGCGGATAAGCGCAAGAAGCTCTTCAAGTATCTTGAAAAAAAGTGTGTGGTGGTTGACCTGTCCGTGGATACCGGCGCCAGTTCCGCGGCGCGCAAGGATCAGGAAGGGTTGCTCAAGGATATTGTTCAGCAAAGCCTGTCCAGGTTCGGCAAGAAAATGGAACCGCGGGCTGTGGTGGTGTTGCTTGAGCGGGTGGGCTTTCATCCGGTGGCTGTGGCCATGGAGGCTGAGAAATTGGCCCTGTCCGTGGGCGAGGCGGAGACCGTCACCATGGATGATTTAAACGGTATGGTCGGTCGGACGCGGGAAGAGGCTCTGTATGAACTGAACGAGGCCTTCGGCAATCATGATCTGGCCGCGTCCCTGACGATTACCGGACGCCTTCGGGAAAACGGGGTGCATCCGCTCATCGTGGTGGCCGGGCTGCGGAATTTCCTGCGTAAGCTGTTGCTGGTGCGCGCCATCATCGAACAGCCCGGTTCCGCATATTCCGAGGGTATCTCTTATGCCGCATTCCAGAAAGGGATCTTGCCGCAACTGCAAGAAGCGCTCGGCCCGCAACAGAAGGTGTTGGCCGGCCATCCCTTTGCCGTATACAAGAGTTTCCAGCAGGGGGAGAGGTTTACCCTGACGGCCTTAAAAAAGGGTCGAGCCGGCTTGCTGGAGGCGGAATACCGGCTCAAGGGCTCCGGCCTGCCGGAATATCTGGTCCTTGATGATTTTCTTTTTTCCGCCCTGCAAACCCCGGAACGGAAGAGGCAAGGCGGCATGACCGGATAAAGGGTTGTCTGTTAAAAATATCCGTAACGGGTGTACGAATTAAAAAAGATGATTATTGTTATCAAACAGAATCGACAGAGAGTGATTGCAAGGGAGCAGAGGAAGTATGGGCAGTGCGGGCAGGGAGAGTGAAGGGTCGGTTGTCACCGAAAAAAAACAGCAGACCAAACGTCCTTCAATGTACAAGGTGTTGTTGCACAACGACGATTATACCACCATGGATTTTGTGGTGATGGTGCTGCAATCGATATTTCATAAAAGCGTGGAAGAGGCCAACCGAATCATGCTTAATGTTCATGAGCAGGGGTTGGGGGTGGCAGGGGTGTACCCGCGCGATGTTGCGGAAACCAAGGTGATCTTGGTGCATGAGCTGGCCCGCAAAAACGAATACCCCTTGAAATGTTCTCTTGAAAAAGCATAACGAATTCCCCGTGAGGAGCGCGAAATGATAAATGCAAAATTGGAAATAGCCTTGGTGCGTGCCATCCGGGAGGCAAAAATCCGGAGACACGAACACGTTACGGTTGAACATATCCTGTACGGCCTGCTGGATGACGAGCTTGCCGCCAGGGCAATTGTGGTCTGCGGCGGAGACCCCGAGGGCATGAAGAAAAAGCTGGAGGATTTTTTCGCCTCCAACCTGCCCATGGTCAAGGAAGGACTTGCCCATGATCCCATCCAGACCCTCGGCTTTAACCGGGTTTTGCAGCGGGCCATCGCCCATGTGCAGAGTTGCGGGAAA
>JAHJTI010000334.1 GCA_018829945.1 Pseudomonadota bacterium
CAACCATGGACGACGATGCGTTCAGAGACAGGGTGAAAAAATCAATACGTCACGCCGATAACAGTATCCCCGAGGACGAAATAACATCGTTTGCGGACAAGTGTTTTTATGTGTCCGGCAGCTATGACCTCAGTGACGGATATCAACGGCTGAAAGAAAAGACGAAAGAACTTGCGACGCGCTTCGCCACGGGCGGCAATCTGGTTTTTCATATTGCCACGCCACCCCCGCTCTATGCCGTCATTGTTGCTGAACTGGGGAAAAACGGTTTGGTAAAAAGACACCAGAACGATCACCCGTTCCACCGGGTGATCGTTGAAAAACCCTTTGGCCGGGATCTTGAGAGCGCCGACCAGCTGAACACCGATCTGCTGGAGCATATCTCCGATGACCAGATCTACCGGATAGACCATTATCTTGGCAAGGAGACCGTCCAGAATATTTTGATGTTTCGGTTTGCCAACCCGATTTTCGAACCCGCCTGGAACTGCGCGCACATCGACCATGTCCAGATAACCGTGGCCGAATCGCTTGGCGTGGAGCACCGGGCCGGATATTTCGAACCAGCCGGATTGCTGCGGGACATGTTCCAAAACCACATGCTGCAACTGGCGGCGCTGGTGGGCATGGAACCTCCGGTCTCTTTTGACTCGGAAAACGTGCGGGATGAAAACGTGAAATTCATGAAATCGATCCGCCCTTTTGACTTGAAGAATCTGGACGCGCAACTGGTCCGGGGGCAATATGGGGAAGGAATGATCGCCGAAAACAGAATCAAAGGGTACCGAGAAGAGGAAGGAGTAGCGCCTACCTCCTGCACGGAAACCTATTTTGCCATGAAGATGTTTGTCGACAACTGGCGCTGGAAAGGGGTGCCCTTTTACCTGCGCGCCGGGAAGCGGCTTGAAAAAAAACTGACCCAGATCGCCCTTGTCTTTAAAAAAGCGCCCCATTGCATGTTTTCGCAGACAAACGCACCCGTTGCCCCAGCACCGAATGTGCTGATATTCGACATCCAGCCGAAGCAGGGGCTCTCTCTTTCCTGTCAGGCAAAGGTACCCGGCGCAAAAATGTGCCTGACCACAATGCAGATGGATTTCAACTATCGGGACGTGTTTGGCAGCGAAATGGACGAGGATTACTCCACTCTCATCCTGGACTGCATCCGCGGGGATCAGACCCTGTTCTGGCGCAAAGATGGGGTGGAAGCATCATGGCGGCTGTTGACTCCGGTCCTGCGGGATTACGACACCTGCACCGCCACCAAAAAGACCACCGCACCAGACACGCCGGAAATCTACTCCGCCGGCGGCTGGGGCCCGGCGGCTGGCGATCACCTCCTTGAAAAGGATGGGCGGCAATGGATCGTCGCATAGCCTGAAAAGTTGGTGCCCAATCAGGACTTCAATTGAGGAAAAGAGCATGCCACAAGCGGATATCGGACTGATCGGCCTCGCTGTCATGGGCCAGAATCTCGTGCTGAACATGAACGACCATGGGTTTACGGTGGCCGTCTTTAACCGGACCACCGCAAAAGTCGATGATTTCATGGCAGGATCTGCCAGAGGAACAAAGATCATCGGTACCCATTCCATGGAAGAGCTGGTATCCACCCTAAAAACGCCCCGCCGCATCATGCTCATGGTCAAAGCCGGAGAGGTGGTTGATTCGTTTATCGATCTGCTCCTGCCGCATCTGGATCGTGGCGACATCATCATTGACGGCGGCAACTCGCTCTACACCGACACCACCCGCCGCACCCGCGCTTTGGCCGATAAAGGCATCCTCTTTATCGGCACCGGGATCTCCGGCGGCGAGGAAGGCGCGCGCAAGGGTCCCTCCATCATGCCCGGCGGTAATCCCGAGGCCTGGAAGCAAGTACAGGATATTTTCCAGACGATTGCCGCCCGGGTCGATGGAACGCCCTGCTGCGACTGGGTCGGCGAAGATGGGGCCGGACATTTCGTCAAAATGGTGCATAACGGCATCGAATATGGCGACATGCAGCTTATCTGCGAGGCCTATGATTTCATGCGCCGCGGCCTGAACATGGACGCTGCGGCCATGCAGAGCGTGTTTTCTCAATGGAACAGGGGAGCTTTGGACTCGTATCTTATTGCAATCACAGCCGACATTCTCGGTGTAACGGATGAAGACGGAGCTCCTCTGGTGGAAAAAATCCTGGATACGGCCGGACAAAAGGGCACCGGCAAGTGGACGGGAATCAACGCCCTTGATCTGGGCATCCCCCTCACCCTCATCGGTGAGGCCGTGTTTGCCCGGTTCCTGTCGGCAATGAAGGAGGAGCGGGTCAAGGCCGGCGCTGTACTTGAGGGGCCGAACGCCGATTTTACGGGCGACGCGGGCGAGTTCGTAACCCACCTGCACGATGCCCTCTATGCCTCAAAAATCATTTCCTACGCCCAGGGCTATATGCTTATGCGTGAAGCAGCCGGAAGCTACGGCTGGAAACTGAATTACGGCAGCATCGCCCTCATGTGGCGGGGCGGCTGCATTATCCGCAGTGCTTTTCTTACCAATATCAAACAGGCCTTTGATACGAACCCCGCCCTGGAAAACCTCCTGCTCGATGATTTTTTCCGCACGGCGATCCATGGTGCCCAGGCAGGCTGGCGCAAGGTTGTCGCCAAAGGCGCAGAACTCGGGATTCCGACCCCGGCCTTTTCCTCGGCCCTGGCCTATTATGACGGCTACCGCAGCGGTCGGCTGCCTGCCAACCTGCTCCAGGCACAACGTGACTATTTCGGCGCCCACACCTATGAGCGGATCGACCGGCCGCGCGGCGAATTTTTCCATACCGACTGGACCGGCAGCGGCGGCAATATTTCTTCGACCACTTATACCGCGTGAGGAACTTGTAAAAACGCCCGTTTGAGGCGACGAACTTTTTCATAACGTATGAGGATATAGCAAAATCCTTTATTGTGCTTCGACAGGCTCAGCATGAACGGAAGAAGCTATAATGATTTCAAGATGATTACCGTTCACCCTGAGCTTGTCGAAGAGTGTTTTTCTCTTTTTGCAAGAGCCTCGTAGTACAATTCCGCTCGTGCTGAGCCTGTCGAAGCACCACCCGGAAATGTTTCCGGCTTACCGGGGAATTATCGCTGCCTGAATACCAGAAAATGACAAAGGAAAATATGATGACGGATAACACCCCAAAATTAAAGAACAAAATCATCATCCTCACCATACTCATACTCGGCATCATCGCCTTCCGTTTTTTTGAACTGGGTCAGTACCTCACCCTTGACTACCTCAAGGCGTCGCAAGAACAATTCCAGGCCCTCTACCAGTCGAATCCATTCCTGGTCGTGGCCGCTTACATGGGGGTCTACATCGCGGTCACCGCCCTGTCGCTGCCCGGAGCCGCAGTGCTCACCCTGGCGGGCGGAGGATTGTTCGGCCTGGTGGTTGGCACGGTCGCCGTCTCCTTTGCCAGCACCATCGGGGCCACCCTGGCCTGTATGGTTTCCCGATTTTTGCTGCGCGAATGGGTACAGAACAAGTTCGGTGACAGGCTAGCCACCATCAATAACGGCATTGAAAAAGAAGGCGCTTTTTATCTTTTTTCCCTCCGGCTGGTGCCCATTTTCCCGTTTTTTGTGATCAACCTGCTCATGGGCCTCACCCGGATGCGGCTCTTCACCTATTACTGGGTGTCGCAGATCGGCATGCTTGCCGGAACCATTGTCTACGTCAACGCCGGCAAGGAATTGGCAAAAATCGATTCGCTGTCCGGGATCATGTCGCCGAGGATTTTGATTTCCTTCGCAATTCTGGGCCTCTTTCCCATCGGCGTTAAAAAGATTCTCGGTCTCTACAAAGCAAAATTCAGGCCTTAAAAAGGAGACGCAGCATGGCGAACCATGATTACGACATCGGCATCATCGGCGGCGGAGCGGCAGGCCTCACTGTCGCTTCCGGGGCATCCCAGCTTGGGGCCAAAACCCTGCTTATCGAAAAGGAAGAAGCTCTGGGCGGCGATTGCCTGCATTACGGCTGCGTGCCGAGCAAAACCCTGATCAAAACGGCGCATGTCTACCATCTCATGAAAAACGGTCCGAAATTCGGCCTCCCATCAATCCCCCCGCCGCCGGTGGATTTCAAAGAGGTCTCCGCCCGGATCAAGTCCGTGATAGGAGTCATCCAGAAGCATGATTCGGTGGAGCGCTTCTGCAAACTGGGCGCCAAAGTCGAATTCGGCACGCCTGAGTTCACCGACGAACACGCCGTTACCCTGGGCGGCAGAACAATCTCCGCCCGCACCTGGCTGATCGCCACAGGCTCCTCCGCCGCGATCCCGCCCATTGATGGCCTGGACAAAACACCTTATCTCACCAACCGCGACATCTTTTATCTGGACAAGCTGCCCGGATCGATGATCATCCTCGGCTGCGGGCCCATTGCCGTGGAAATGGCCCAGGCCTTCTGCCGGCTGGGCACCAAGGTGACGGTGATCCAGCGCAGCGGCCAGATCCTCAGCAAGGAAGACCGGGACATGGCGGATATCGCCAAACAGGCGCTGGAAAAGGAGGGGGTTGTCTTTCGGCTGAACACTTCCGTGGTCCGGGTCGGCGATCTGGGACGCGAACGGGAGGTGGTGATCAAAAAATCCAAGGGCGAGATCGTCACGCTCAAGGCCGAAGCGATCCTGGTGGCCATGGGCCGTTCCCCCAATGTGGCAGGACTGGGGCTGGAAAAAATCGATATCCCCTTCGACCTCAAAGGGATCACGGTAAACCAATACCTCAAGACCCGCCACAAGCATATCTATGCCGCAGGCGACGTCATCGGCGGCCATCAGTTCACCCATGTCGCGGGCTATGAAGGCGGGGTGGTTTTGAGCAACGCAATTTTTCATCTACCAAAGAAGGCGGACTACACCCACGTGCCCTGGTGCACCTACACCCACCCGGAACTGGCCAGCATCGGCATGAATGAAAAACGCGCCAAGGAGGCGGGCATCGACTACTCGGTCTGGAGTGAAGAGTTCAAGGACAATGACCGGGGACTGGCCGAAGGAGAAGGCGTTGGCCGGATAAAACTGCTGCTGGACCGCAAGGAAAAACCCCTCGGCATCCAGATCCTCGGGCCGCACGCAGGGGAACTCCTGAGCGAATGGGTGGCCATCATGAACGGCGGGGTGGGATTGTCAAAAATCGCCTCGGCCATTCACCCCTACCCTACTCTGGGCGAGATCAACAAAAGGGTGATCGGCTCGGTCTTTTCCAAAAAGATATTTTCCGATACCGTGCGCAAGGGGTTGAAGTTCTTTTTTAGCTTTAAGGGCAGGGCGTGTACGTGTGGGAAGGATATTGACTGCGGAGAGGAATAGTCTTCATGCTTCTGTCCTTTTTCTTTGCTTGCCCAAAGAAAAAGAACGAAAAAGAAAAGGCACCCAGCCACTTGTCCCGCCGTTGGCGGGATACCCTGTGCTCCTCGATGCTGCCGGGCCTTTGCAAACTCGCTGCGCTCAAACAGTGCAAATCCCCTTTTCGGCAGCCTCTCCGGTGCTCGGCTGCGTGGCAATGGGACCCTGGTTGACTATGATACCAAATTCCCTAACAAAATCTCTTTGTAAGCCTTTTTCAAGCTAAGGGGGAAAATCCGTCCTTATTTTTCCCCCTTAACCCTTACTGAATTTTTGCACTTTTCTCAAGGTTATGACGTGCGCACAAAAGCTGAATGTTCTCTACTTTCAACGACGTCCCACCTTTGGAAAATGGAACAATATGATCAAAGTGCAATTCATCGGCCGCGCCGCAGGTTACACAACGACCTCCATCGCGCGCCCAAACTTCCAACTTTATACTTGTTGGAATAATCCGACTGCGCTCCACGAACCTATCGCGCAAATCCTCTGCCATCGATTCATCCTCGACGTCTTCGATAGCAATCAATTTAAATTTAAAAACATTGCGGTTTCCATCATGTTCTGTCCATGAATCGACAAGATGGAAATAACCATTATCTGACCAAATCCCCGCCTTGATTTTTTCATAGACACGAACAATATCAGGGCCCTTCTTCCCTGCCTTAAAATCTTGCGCCGCGTTATGAAATTTTCCGTTTTCAGTTAATGAGCCATTCCCTCTGCCTCCGGGTTGGTTTAAAAATTTTGGGTCAGCAACTCCCTTTATTTTTGGTTGATCATGGCCTTCATATATCAACACAGCCCCATCTTCCTTTACTTCGTCTTTGTATGGCGCATTCGGACGAACCGACATTAGGATTACCGAATGTTTACCTTTTAACCGAAAGTTCATCCCCTTCTGTAAACTTGTGCCTTCCTTCTGACACATTTCGAGATAGGAGATGATGTTACCTCTCATACTGTTTCCCTTTTACACAACACGTTATATGAATAGGCTCGGCTCAGTATCAAAAAAACATGAAACCCGAACCTTATCCGCACTCCCCAGCAAACCGCTCCCGCACCGCCCCAATCCGCGCAAGCGATTTCCGCACCCTCTCCTCGGAAATCTCCCCACCCACAGCCTCACGCAGCAATTCATACGCCGCAATAATCTTCGGGTGCTCATGGCAAATGAGCAGCATATCCGCACCGGCCTTAAAAGCCACAAGCGCAGCCTCCGCAACAGTCCCATCATTTTCGATGGCACCCATCTCAAGATCATCGGTGACTATCATGCCATCGTAGCCCAACTCGCCACGGAGCAACCCGCCCAGAATGCGCGGCGACAGGGTGGCTGGCTGGTCCGGATCAAGTTGCGGATACACGGTATGGGAGGTCATCACCCCGGCCACCCCCGCCCGAATCGCTTCGGCAAAGGGGATCAGATCGCAACCGCGCAGCTCTTCAAGCGAATGCTCCACCACGGGCAGCACTTCGTGGGGGTCCAGGGTCGCTCCGCCCAAACCGGGAAAATGCTTTCCGCAGGCAGCCAAACCGTTCTCCTGCATGGTCGAAATCACCAGCGCACCCAACCGGGCCACCTGCTCAGGCGTCCCGCCCAGGGAGCGGCGCTCCATGAACAGTCCCAATCCGGCAGGACTCACATCCAGCACCGGTGCCAGATTCATGTTGATCCCCACCGCCAGCAGCTCGCGTGCGCAGGTTGTGGCATACTCGACCAGCAGTTCCTCTGCCCGGTCGCTATCCGCAAGCGCTCTGGCATCGGGAAACTCGGTGAAATGGGGAGCCTTGAGCCGGGCCACGGTTCCGCCTTCCTGGTCGATAGAAATCAGCGGCGCATCCAGCCCGGCGGCGCAACAGGCATCGACAAGCCCGAGACACAGAGTGCGAATTTGCTCCGGGCTCTCTGCGTTTCGCTTGAACAGGATAAAATTATTGATCCCGTATGACTTAATAAGGTTACGGGTGGAATCGTCCAGCTCGGTGCCAGGTAGGCCGACCATAAACAGCCCGCCCAATGCATTTTTCATAGTTTCCTCTTCATTGTGCAATTCTCTGATTACCAAACAATCTCTG
>JAHJTI010000065.1 GCA_018829945.1 Pseudomonadota bacterium
CAACGGCCATGATGCCGAGAAGGAGCGAGGCGATGATCAAAATGATGGTCAGTCTGGACTCAATGAAAATCGAGGCGAGTTTGCCGGCAAAACCGGGTTGTTTGCTTGGAGATTGGTTCATTACTGCACTATGCGAACGGGTTGTCCGTCAACAAGTCGTTCGCCGCCCTCGACCACGACCTGCTCCCCGGGATTGAGACCGGTAAGAATCTCCACCATGCCTTCCCGGTTTTCTCCGCTGCGCACCAGGCGCAATTGGGCTGTGTTGTTGTGCACAATAAAGATTCGTTCCATCTGTCCGAAGCGGGAAAGCGATGTTTCCGGCACCAGGAAGGCCTTTCCCTCAGCAAAGCCTGGGAAGACCACACGCGCAAACTGTCCCGGCCGTAAACCGACATCGGTATCGATCCGAATTTTAACCAGGGAGGTTCGCGAGGCGGTGTCCGCAGCCGGGCTGACCTCGGTAACTGTCCCTGCTCGGGAAAATTCAGCGGCCGGGACATTCACCACAAGCGTGCCCCCCTTTTTTATTTTCAGGGCCAGTCCTTCCGGAACAGCGGCAACAACCTGCAAATGATCGATATTTTCCAGAACCAGGAGAGACATCCCCGGAGTGGTGAGGTCTCCGGCATTGATCATTTTCTGGGAGATGATTCCGGCAAAAGGTGCGGTGATCATGGTGTAACCGAGCATGGATCTTGCTTCGCGCACACCGGCCTCTGCAACCCGGTAAACATCTTCAAGACCCTTGACAGCTTCTCTGGTCGCGGCGTCTTTTTCCAGTAACCGCTTTTCGCGTTCATAATTTCTTTGTGCCTGGGCGAGTTGCGTTTCTGCTTGCGACACCCGGGCAGGAATTTCGCCGGCGTTGATCTTGACCAGAAGTGCGCCTTTTTTTACTGTCGAACCCAAAGTTACGGGAAGTTCCTCGACCGCTCCGCTAATCTTGGCGCTGATGGTCGCTCTCTGCACCGCCTCCACGGAGCCGGACACTTCGGCTTGGTGCGGGGCGGCTTGGCCGGTCACGGTGAGCACGCGCACTTCGGCAGCCGGGAGGGATTGCTTTGCCGCGTCATTTTGGGCAGGATCTTTGCATCCGGCAGCGAGGAAGAGCAAACATGCGAAAATTGTTGAAAGGAGGGGCTTGTGCGTCATGGATTCTCCTGTTCAGAGTTCAGTTGGAAGCCAGGGTGTCTTCGGAATGAGGTTCGTCTGATGTTTCCGGAAACTGGGCCAGGCCCAGCGCGCGCCGCAGGTCTGCGATGGCTATGCGCTGTGAGGTTTCAGCCACAATGCGCCGCATCCGGGCATCGGTCAGACGGTTTTCCACTTCGATGAGGTTTGAGGAAAGCAGTGTTCCTTCTGTAAATCGCAGCCGATTGATGCGGGCGCTTTCCTCTGCCTGGGCCACGCTTTTTTCTGTAACCTGTAAACGTTGACTTGCGTCCTGCAAGGCAAACTCAGCCTGCTTTACCTCAAGGGAGATGGCCAGCTCTGTTTTGCGTTTTCGTTCCTGTGCCTCGGCAAGCATGGCAGAGGTCCTGGCAATCTCAGCCGAGGTTCTTCCTCCCTCGGAAAGGTTGAACTGCAATTTTACCCCGGCTTGCCACGAGTCGCCGGAGCCGTCCGTGACATACCCTTTGTCAACGTCGTATCCGGCATACCCGTCCAGGGAGGGGTAATAGCCGGATTCGGCCTGGCGGACTCTGGCCTTGGCTGCCAGGATAAGGGCCTCCATGCTTTTGATTTCATACCGTTGATCATGCTCAACGGACGGTGGAATCTCCTGAACGCAACCCTGTGCCTGGTTGAGAATTACTGGGCCATCGGCAAGCCCGAGCAGGCTGAGGAATATCCTGCGGCTTATTTCAAGATTGTGACTGGTTCGGCTCAGGGCCTCCTGAGCCTTGGATTGTTGCACTTCCAGATCGAGGAGGTCGGCTTTCAAGAGAACGCCTTCCTGGTAACGGGCCTGTGCCACATTCAGCGAAGCGCTGATTGCATCCAGTGCGGATTGATGGGTCTTGATAAACTCTTCCGCTTGAATGATGAGTTGAAAGGAGCGGACCACTTCAAAGGCGAGCTGGGACTGCACTGCGGCAAGCTCCATTTGTGACGATACGGCCTGGGCCTCCGCGGCTTTCAATCCTGCCAGATCGCGGCCTCCGTTAAAAAAACGGTAGCCAAGCTGAATTCCCGTGTTCAGGGTGTCTGTGCGGCCCGGATTGTTAAAGTCGATGGTGTTGTTGAAGGCTCCCTGATTCAAGATGTTGCCGGAGGAATACATTGGATTGGTGGTCTGCTCATAGCGGGAATTCAGGTCAAGCCGTGGGTAAAATGAGGACTTTTCCATGGTGATGGCGGCCTGGGCCGCTTCGATCCGGCTTCGAGCCATTCGGCTGTCCGGGTTGTTTCGCGCCGCAAAACGCACAGCATTGCGAACCGTCCATGCCTCAGGTATTACCGAGGCTTCCCTGGCCTGGACGCCATGGGGGAAAACGGCAGGAAGCACACAGCATACGGCGAGAAGGGCAACCTTTCGCAGGACGGCAAGGATTCGTCGGCTGTTTCCGATATGTGATGTTCGGTAGCGCATGAATGCGTGACCTGTTTCTTTTAGCTGTTCAAGAAAAATAGGAATAGTCGGCCGATGTTCAGTATTTAATTATATAATTATAAACCGAATTATCCGCCACATTTTTTTACTTTTTCTTGGTCACAGGGGAAGGACTCTGTGCAGGTACCGTGGTATGTGCATAATTATATCACAGAGGAATGGCTCGGAAGCAAGGGTATTTTCCCATAAAAATCGGAAAGGAAAGGGTGTTGTCCTTGTCAACTCCGTGGTTTTTTTTGAGAGGGGGCGGCTCGGCTTGCGGTTTTGTCAGAACCATTTCTTCTTTTTGAAATAAAACAACATGGCGATGGTTGTTGCGGCCATCAGCAAAAGGGCGAAGGGATAGCCGAAATACCAGTTGAGTTCAGGCATGTTGAAGGGGCTTTGGCTGGTGTTGAAATTCATGCCGTACAGGCCGGCAATGAAGGTGAGGGGGATGAAGATCACCGCGAAGATGGTCAGCACCTTCATTACTTCATTCATGCGGTTGCTCACGGAGGAAAGGTAGATGTCTATCATGCCGGAGATGATATCCCGGAAAGTTTCCACCGTGTCAAGCACCTGGATGGTATGATCGTAAAGATCCTTGAGGTAGACCCGGATTGAGTCCCCCAGAAACGCGGTCTCGTCCCGCTGCAGCCCGTTGATGACCTCCCGCAGCGGCCAGACCGATTTGCGGAGCAGGATCATTTCTCGTTTCAGGGCGTGAATGGATTGCAGGGTTTCCGGGGAAGGCTCGGCAATCAGTTCCTCTTCCAACTCCTCGATCTCCTCGCCGATTTTTTCGAGCACGGAAAAGAAGTTGTCCACCACTCTGTCCAGCAGGGAATACAACAGGTAGTCAACCCCCATTTTGCGGCTGCGCCCCTTATTGGTTTGGAGGCGGTCCAGGACAACGTCAAAAATATCATCGTCCTTTTCGTGAAAAGTGATCAGGTACCTGGGGCCAAGTACGAAACTGATCTGCTCCATGTTCATCTCTCTGGATGTGTCGTCGTACTTGATCAGATTGATAACCAGGAAAAGGTAGTCGTCGTAATGATCAATCTTCGGACGCTGCCCGGTATGGAGAATATCCTCGATGGTCAGGGGATGCAGGCCGAATCTGCGGCAGAACGTGTCCACAGCCTCGGCGTCGTGCAGGCCATGGACCCTGATCCAGGTATTGCTGGGGGTTTCTTTCAGGAGGTGGAACTCGTCAAGTCGGACCGGGGTGCTGAGGGAAAGGGATTCGGCATCGTAATCGACCATGTCCAGGCCGAATGTTTCAGTGACTTTTTCGCCGATGAATACAGGGCTGCCCGGAGGGAGTCCTGCTTTCCGCGAGGTGGTTTTAACAAGTTTCAGCATAACTGCTCCCGTGCATGGAAGGTGGATTTCAGGGGCTGGCGGTGTGAATAGGAAGATTTCTTTTCATCAGACAGGATACCATATTCCCTGGAGTATCGTGAACCCGATTGTCCTGTGAACGGGATATCTTTGTGAAGATACAAAACAGAGAAGACTTTTTTGTGAAAAGACGCTATGGAATCCCGGCCTGATATGCGAGGATACAAGTGAGCGATGGGGCGAGACGCAGGGATAACCCATAGTCAGAGACAAGGGAAGAAGTGGAGATGAAGAAGCCCGGTTCGGAATATCTGAAAACTATGGTTGCAACCTCAGGCTCGGTCGGCAACATCATCGCTTTGTATGAGAAGTGTCTGTTTCATCTGGCGAATGCGCGGGAAAGTTTGGCTGCAAAGGATGTTTCTCGCAAGGCGGAAAGC
>JAHJTI010000066.1 GCA_018829945.1 Pseudomonadota bacterium
GATGAGGTGGTGCGCTTTATCATGATCAACCGAACCATGATGCACCATCCCATGCACCTTCATGGCCATTTCTTCCGGGTGCTCAACGGCCAGGGAGAATTTTCTCCGCTGAAACACACGGTTGACGTGGCCCCCATGTCAACGACCGTCTTCGAGTTTGAGGCCAACGAACCGGGCGACTGGTTCTTCCACTGTCACCTGCTCTATCACATGAAAGCAGGCATGGCCCGTCTCGTCCACTACGAGGAATTTACTCCCACCCCGGAAGTCGCAGCAGTTCGCCCCGCACTCTATAAGGACTCCTGGTATGCCTGGGGACAGGCCAACCTGCTCAGCAACATGGCCGAGGCCTCTCTGACCCTGGCAAATACACGCAATATTTTTTCCCTGGACTGGGAAACAGGGTGGGTAAAGATCGAAGACACGGAATCGGAAGGGATTCTCACCTATGACCGCTACATAAACAGGTTTTTCTCTGTTTTTGCAGGGGCCGATCTGCTGGCTGAGGGAGACGATGTTGATAAAACTCGGGGGGTTGCGGGGTTTCGCTACCTTTTGCCGCTCAATCTGGAGTCTCGCATGTGGGGCGATACGGACGGAGGCGCACGATTCAGCCTGGGAAAATCCTTTGAATTGATGCCCCGCCTCACCGTATTCGGCGATGCGGACTACGACACCCACACGAAATGGGAAGGCAAGGCAGGACTGTCCTACATGATCTCAAATCATTTTTCACTCACCGGCCAATGGCACTCTGATTTCGGACTTGGCGGAGGTCTGCAAATTCGGTTCTGAACCCGAATTTAAGGTCGAAAACAAAGCAGGCATGTCGTTTTTTTTTGACTTTCGTTTTTTTTTCACCGACAGTTTAGATACTGTTAAGATTGCGTTAAACGCGGAAAGCCGATTTTTCAAAAAAGGAGTTCTGGATCATGAAACTTTCGCTTCGGACAAGGGTCATGGGCATTCCGCTGGTACTGGTGGTGGCTGCCATCACCTCGCTGGTGGGAATATCGCTGTGGGTGGTCAACAACATGTGGCAGGCTCAGCTGAAAACCCTTGCCAGAAGCCAGGCAGGACTCACGGAAAAGAGCCTTGAGAGCCTCAAAAAACAATCTCTTGTTCTGGCAGGTTTTGCCGCCCAGGTTCCCGGGGTGCAGGAGGCCTATCAGTTGGCCTTGCAGGGCAACGAGGCCGAGGGCCGCAGGATGCTGCGCAAAAGCTTTGATCCCATCCATGAAGAACTCGCCAAAACCCTTGGCCTCAAGACTGTGGAGATCCATTTTCATCTGCCGCCGGCGAAGAGTTTTCTCCGTATCTGGCGCAAGCCCGGTGACCGGGATGGCGGCGACGATCTTTCCGCCTTCCGCAAAACCATTGTCAAGGCCAACAACGATAAAACCCAAGTTTCCGGACTCGAAGTGGGAGACCAGGGTTTTGCCATCCGCGGCGTCATTCCTATTTACGGAGCAGGTGGGGAACATCTCGGCTCGGTGGAAGGACTAATGCCCATGGGCAAGGTGTTTGAAACTTCCAAGGCGCTTGAAACAGACAACGTGGCCATCTATCTGCTTGCCTCCCAACTGGAATTCGCCAAAAAAGCCAAAGAGAAAAATCCGCCCATAGTGGGCGAGATGGCAAGAATCTTCAGTTCCGCCGAAGCCGACACCGACCCTTTCATCACTGAAGCGATTCTCAAGAAAGCAACCACGGAAACCACCATGGAAGTGAACGGCGGGCGGATTGTCACCGCCATGCCCATTCTCGATTTTGCCAATGAAGTCAAGGGCGTTTTGGTGTACGTCAGGGACGCCAGCGATCAGGTGGAAAAGATTCGCTATCTGCAATGGGGCTTAAGCCTTGGCGGCGTCGCATTGCTTGCGCTGTTGTCGGTGCTGCTCTTCTTCTCCTCCGGCACGATAACTCGCCGACTCAATCAGACCATCGACACCCTGGGCGAGGCCGGTGGCAATATGCTCTCCGCCGCCCAGGAAATCAACAGCACCAGCCATCAACTGGCCGAGGGCGCCTCGGAACAGGCGGCATCGCTGGAGGAAACGTCCTCATCACTTGAGGAGATGGCTTCCATGACCCGCCGCAACTCGGACAACGCCATCCAGACAGAAATCCTCATGAAGGAAGCCAGTCAGACCATCAACCAGGCCGGGGAATCCATGCAGCGCCTTACCGGCTCCATGCATGAAATTTCCAAGGCCAGCGAGGAAACATCCAAAATCATCAAAACCATCGATGAAATCGCCTTCCAAACCAACCTTCTGGCCCTGAACGCGGCAGTGGAAGCAGCCAGGGTCGGGGAGGCGGGCGCCGGTTTCGCCGTTGTCGCGGACGAGGTGCGAAATCTCGCCATGCGCGCGGCCGAAGCGGCCAAAAGCACCGCAACCCTCATTGAGGGAACCGTTGGCAAGGTCCAGACAGGCTCGGAACTGGTTTCCAAAACCAATACATCCTTTACCGAGGTTTCCGAGGCTTCGGGCCGCATCAACCTTTTAGTCAGCGAAATTGCCTCCGCCTCGAAAGAACAAGCCCATGGCATCGACCAAATCAACAAGGCAATCGGCCATATCGATTCCGTCACCCAACAAAATGCCGCCAGCGCCGAGGAATCCGCTTCATCTTCTGAAGTATTAAGTTCGCAGGCCAGCCGCGTGCAGGAAATTGTTGGTGGCCTTGCCGCGCTGGTTTCAGGAGAGGAAAATTTTAAGCCGGCAGGAAAAACTGGAGACCGCCCGCCGACAACATTGAAGCGGGCGCCAAAAAATCAAAAATCGCTGGCTCGCCTCCAGGAAAAACCCACAGCGCCTCCGCAAAGCAAGTCTTCCTCTGTCAAGGCCCTCCCCCAGACGAAGGACGAAGACTTCGAGGATTTCTAAAAAACTGAGACGTTTTTTTGCAGAAGCCCTTGCCCTCCGGCAAGGGCTTTTTTTTTCGGTGGAGAGATTTTTCGCCCCCATCAGTTACATCCAGACACCCGGAAACCATCGGGCATGAATTTCTTTTTCTCTGACATTTCGTGATTTCTTGACTTTCTGATCCTCCCCCGCTGTAATAATCATAGAAGGATTTCCCGGCGTCTGTTGCTGGAAAAACACTGCGCCATCTTGTTCAGTAAGGAGGCTGTCATGTCCCCCAATGGTCTGGAGGCGACTATCCGGGTCGAGCAGGAAGTTCAAGCGCGTATCGCTGCCGAGCAAAAAAAGGCTGCGCTCTGGGTGCAGGAACAGAAAGCCGCTGTGGAGCAAACGATTGCCGCGGAGCAGCACGATCTATGCGCCCGGGAAGAGCAGACGGAAGAGCGCATTCGTAAAGATTTTGCAGAAAAAGCCTCCGCCCATCTGCGCCAGGCTGAAGAGCGGGCCGGTTTTCTTGAAGCAATCGATGATTCCGCCTTGAAGCCCCTGGTCCGAAAAGTACTCCTCGCAACACTTCCCGGGTTTGACCCATGATCGTCCGCATGGCAAAAATAGCCGTAATCGGCCCCAGGGAGCTGCTTCTGGATGTTCTCGCACACGTAGAGCATCTGGGCATTTTGCAGATAGACCAGGAGAGCAAGCCGGGCCAGCTCAAGGAACTTGAGACGGTGCTGCAGAGCGTCGCCCTGGACCGGGA
>JAHJTI010000328.1 GCA_018829945.1 Pseudomonadota bacterium
ATATCCAGGGAACTCCATGACGATACCGCCCAGATTCTCACCGCCGCCAGCCTGAACATGGCCGCCTTGAAAGCGGTAATCACCGACAACCCCAAAGCCATGGGTTTGCTCGAACGCTCTCAAGGACTCTGCCAGGAAATGTCGCAGGCCCTCTACCGGATGGTCCACGACCTGCGCCCGGCCCAGTTGGATGATTTCGGCCTGGTCCCGGCGCTGCGCCATCTGACCGAAGAAAAATGGTTCAGCCGCAAAGTCGCCATTACCTTTGAGGCGAGCGGCGGCCCGAGAAGGGTCGATCCGGTGATCGAAACCGTTCTTTTCCGGGTGGCCCAAGAGGCGCTCACCAATATTCTCCGGCACGCCCACACCGACACGGCGCGCCTGGGGATACTTTTTGAAAAAGAACAGATCATCCTCACCGTCCAAGATCAGGGGGCGGGATTTATTCCTGCCCTGAAAGGACCAGGCTTCGGCCTGGCGGGTATCACCGAACGGGTCGAATTGATCAACGGCAGGCTGGAGATCGATACGGCTCCGGGCAAGGGAACCACTATCACCGTGGTTGTCCCGACCAGACTCGGCCAGATTATCCCGCCCATCACCAGGCCGGAAACAGAACCCGACCCCGCCCCTTCTCCGGCCTGAATCGTCCCTCCATTACAGCTCTTCCACGCTTTCGCCGGGCAGGAAAGATGCTGAGGATCCGTTTTTTGATCTCCGGACAACGCCAGTATTGTGTTACAACGACTTATTATCAAAAAGCCCTTGCAGGAGTAAACTAATGAGCTTGATTACCATCGACCGTAATAAATGCAAAAAAGACGGAATTTGCGTGGCGGAATGTCCGTTCAGCCTCATCGCTCTGACCGGCGAAGAGGGCTTTCCGGAAATACGTCCGGCAGCGGCACGCCTCTGTATCCAGTGCGGGCATTGCGTGGCGGTTTGCCCCCACGATGCCTTAACCCTTGCGGGCATGGACCGGAACGACTTTCAACCCTTGGGCTACGGTTCCCCCCCCACCCTCAAAAAAGTCGGCCAGCTTCTCACCAGCCGGCGCTCCATCCGGAGCTATGAGCAGCAGACCATTCCCCGCGCCCATATCGAACAGATCCTCGACCTGTGCCGCTGGGCTCCGTCCGCCAAGAACGAACAGCCGGTACACTGGCTGGTTTTCGAAAATCCCGAGAAGGTGCGCGAACTCGCCGGACTGGTCGTGGACTATTTGCGGACCGGCACAACCTATCCCGGCATCGTCGCTGCCTGGGATCAGGGTAAAGACATGGTCCTGCGCAACGCGCCACACCTGCTGGTGGCCCACGCCCACGAGAAAAGCCTCAAGCCGGAAATCGACTGCACCCTCGCCTTGAACTATTTTGAACTGGCCGCGACCAGTTGCGATATCGGCACCTGCTGGGCCGGCATCCTGATGAGCGCCGTAGCAGCAGGATATCAGCCCCTGCTCGATGCACTGGCCCTTCCAGAGGGCCATATGCTCCATGGGGCGATGATGTTTGGCTACCCGAGATTTCCGTACTTCAAAATCCCGCCCAGAAAAGAAGCTCGGGTCACCTGGCACTCTTGATCCCCCGCACACCAGGAGGATATATGGACAACAACAGTGAGAAAAAAAAGCCCAAACCGGAACGGGTAGCCATGCTCCGCTCCCTGCCTCTGGAGATCAAAAGCCAGATCACCGGGGAAGAGGCCCATGCCTTCATGTACGATGAGGAACTGCCGGAAAGCCTTCTGGTAAAGCTGAAGGATTATCTGGAGTAAGACATACGGCCGGAATAAAGACACATCCAGTTCGTGCCTGTTTATTGAAAGAATTGAGAAATTCAGTACTGTCACCCCGGCGCAGGCCGGGGTCCGGAAACTCTTACCTGCTGGATTCCGGCTTCCGCCGGAATGACGACATCGACCGTAGCGATCGTAACCGAATAGCCCGACACCCGGCTATTTGGCCTGGCAGCACTTCTTATACTTCTTGCCGCTCCCGCAGGGGCAGGGTTCGTTACGGCCGATTTTTTCGCTGGTTACCGGAACCCGCCCCGGATTCACCTTGCCATCCACATACAACCACTGCCCCTCTTCGCAGACAAATTCGGCCCGCTCATGCAAGCGGTGATCCTGGCCATTCCCTGAAAAATTGGCTATAAACTCCACCACTCCGGTCTGCTCTCCATCCCCTCCACCCTCGGTTTCCAGCACCTCGATTCCGTGCCAGACAAACCCTTCCTGATCGTCCAGATCAAACTCGGCCGGTCGGGTTTTCCGGTGCCAGGACCGCAGAATATAAGGGACATCCTGCATGGCAAAAGCTGTATAGCGCGAACGCATCAACGCCTCCGCAGTCGGGGCAGGCTGGCTACCCTCCAGAAACGGCCCGCAGCATTTGCCAAATTTCAGTCCTGTGCCGCATGGGCAAAGATCTTTCTTTTCTTTCTCGCTCATCCCTCAACCTTCCTTATCAGTATATTTGATGGTTCCAATCCGGGAATACATGTACATCCCCTTCGGACTGTGCCACAATATATCTATTCGTCCCTCCCTTCAACCTCCTTCTGAGGTGATCGCCATGAAAACCAGAAACTACCTGATCGTCGGCAACGGCGTGGCCGGAACAACCGCAGCGGAAGCCATCCGCCTGCAGGACCCAAAAGGGAGCATCACCATCCTCAGCGAAGAGGATATCTCCTTTTATTATCGGATCAGGCTCAACGAGTTCATTGCCGGGGACATAGCCGAAACCAAGCTCATCGCCAAGAAAAAAACCTGGTACGAAGAGCAGCGGATCGATCTGCGCCTCAATGCCAAGATCGCCAAGCTCGATGGCACAACCAGGCAGCTGACCACTGCCGACGGGGAGCAACTCCCCTTTGACCGATTGCTTCTCGCCACGGGCAGCCATTCTTTCCTGCCCCCCATCGAGGGCATCAACCAACAGGGTGTTTTCAGTCTCCGTCACATCAAAGACGCCAGAGCCATCCAGGCCCAGGCGGAAAAAAGCGAGGAAGTGATCCTCATCGGCGGCGGTCTGCTTGGCCTGGAAACAGGCAATGCCCTGCGCAAACTGGGCAAAAAAATCACGGTGGTGGAATTTTTCCCGCGCCTCCTGCCCCGGCAACTGGACAGCAAGGGAGCAAAACGGCTTCAGAAACTCATGGAGAAGATGGGTTTTGCCTTCCGCCTCTCAGCCATCACCAAGACCATCACCGGAAGCAATAGCCGGGCCGACGGCATTGTTCTTGAAGGCGGCGACAGCCTGAAAGGCCAAATGATCATAGTCTCCGCCGGAGTAAGGCCCAATCTGGATCTTGCCAAGAGCGGCGGGCTTGCCTGCGATAAGGGAGTCAAGGTGAACGACAGGCTGGAAACCAGCGCCAACGGTATTTATGCGGCAGGGGACGTGGCCGAGCACCAGGGGGTGGTTTCCGGCATCTGGCCCGCGGCCATGCAGCAGGGCAAGGTTGCAGGCGCCAACATGGCTGGCGGCGAGGCTGCATACCATGGCACCACCATGAGCAATATCCTCAAGGTGGCGGGCATCGACGTTGCCGCCGCAGGGAACATCGACGCGGAAGGACGTTATGAATCCCAGGTGGTCAGCTCCGGGACCACCTACAAAAAACTGGTCATCGAAAACAACCGGATCATCGGCTGCGTCATGGTGGGCGACATCAAAAACTTCAACACCATCACCCGCTACATCACGGAACAACGCGATATCTCCACGCTCAAGAACAGCCTGTTATGAACTGTTGCGGCTCTCAGCCTGCGGGTTTCCTTCAACTCGAAGGATGCAAACCAATATCGGCCGGCTGCTCGGGGACAAAGTTTGAAGGAGGGCAGTTTTCGCAGGCAGAACCGTCATTTTTCATGCCGATAAGCTTCCAGGACTTCAACAGGATGCTTTCGGCATGACTTTTTTTACAGTCCTCACACACCCATAATTCCTTACCGTCTTTCATCTGATATTTGAAACGTTTCATTGATGCTCCGTGCTCTTTTAAGTTTAACCATCAGCCGGGCATGATAACAGGAATTGACCAGTTATCCAACGGGCTTTATGTCGCAGCGGTTATCTTTCCGGCAGCCCTGCTGGACACAGAAGTCTATTTTTTTTCACACGCGGCATAGTGATGAGATATACAAATTCCAGCAAATTCCCGGGACAGCATATTTAATTCCCGGCAAGCACGACAATAATCCCGCATGCTTCCCCCAGAATTCTTTCAGTAATCCCCAACTGTTCTCAGCAAACTCTTACGGATGCCCCATCTCGGTTGCCAAAGGATAATAGCTTCTGAAGATTTCCAAAGGCATCGCCGTTTGCCAATGGCCGGTGAGATTGGCCACCGCCCAGACGATGAGGAACAAGAACACGACTCCCAGCGGCAGGAGCCAGGTCGGCAGTTTTTTGCGGCCATAGGTTGAAACCTGCAGACAGTTGTCAATCGGGCAGGTTGCCACGCATTCCAGGCAACCCAGACATTCAGGGCTGGTCACCACAGCCTGCTCGGCCACCCGGATTGAGCCTGGGCAAACCTTCTCGCATTTCTTGCAGTTGATGCAGCTTTGCTCGTCCCGGTTGATCCGCAGCGGCCCAAGCCAGGAAAAAACCCCCATCAGCGCCCCGTAAGGGCAGAGATAACGACACCAGAAATTACGCAGAAAAAAAGAGGCGATCACCAGGATACTCAGCACCCAGACGGTTGTGGTGGTCGGGGCGATAAAAAAGAGCAGCATCCGGGCATCCACCACCAGGTTGTAGGGCGTATCTGAAAAGGCTTCGATAGCAGCCTGGTCCATTGCAACCAGAATAAGCCAGGAGAAGAAGGCAAGCAGAAGGTACTTGAAGCTGAGCAAGGGATAGTCGAGCCAGTTCGGCGGACGCCAGAGAATTTTCATCCGGCGGGCGACTCTTTCGACCAAATGGGAGACAAAACCTACAGGACAGATCCAACCGCAGAAGCCCTTGCGGAAAAAGACGGCTATCAACAGGGCGGCGATGAAGATCGTCAAGGCAGCAGGATGGATGCGGTCATAGAT
>JAHJTI010000067.1 GCA_018829945.1 Pseudomonadota bacterium
GATCACCAGCCAACCGACCTTTCTCGTTTACCAGAAGGCGGTTCAGGCCCAAGGCGGCATCAACCGGGTGGTGCCGCTGGCCGGAATGCACCATGACCTGGACGGTATCGCCCAGCAAATCACCGCGAAAACGCGGCTGATCTTTCTCGACAATCCCAACAATCCCACCGGCACGGTTTTCAGCAACGCATCCTTTGCAGCCTTTCTCGACAAGGTGCCCGATCAGGTGATTGTCGTCCTTGACGAGGCCTATGTGGATTTTGTCGAGCCGGAACTGCGCATCGATGCCCGGGACTACCTCAAACACCGGGTACCGGTGGTGGCTCTGCGCACCTTTTCCAAGGCATACGGCCTGGCAGGTTTGCGGGTGGGCTACGGCCTGATGCATGCCGACATCGCCGATTATCTGCACCGAGTTCGCCAGCCGTTCAACGTCAACCTTCCGGCCCAGGCAGGAGCTCTTGCCGCGTTAAGCGATGACGAGCATTATGAAAAAACCATTGCCTTCACTCGCGAAGGCATCGCCTGGTTGAGCTGCGAGGTGGAAAAACTCGGCTGCCGTCCCTTTCCTTCCCAGACCAACTTTTTTCTTATCGATGTGCAGGTCGACGGCAAAAAACTGTACGATGCCCTGCTCCATCAGGGCGTCATTGTCCGGCCCATGAACGCGTACGGCTACCCGACCTATATCCGGATCACCGTCGGCTTGCCCGCGGAAAACCAGCGATTCATCACCGCCCTGGCCACAGCGCTGGGCGAGGTGGACCATGATTGACGCCAAAGCCATCGTCACCATCGATGGCCCCTCGGGCGCGGGAAAAAGCACAATAAGCCGCGGGCTTGCCGCAAGGCTTCATTTTACCTATCTTGACACCGGCGCCATGTACCGGGCGGTGGGACTCGCCCTTACACGGCAGGGGATTGATCTGGCCGACACGGACGCCATCAAAAAATGTCTGGAAACCATCGAGCTGGATCTTGTCCCGAACGGCGATGACGATGTGCGGGTGCTGCTCAACGGCGAGGACGTTTCCCAGACGATCCGCACCCCGGAAATGGGTATGGTCGCCTCACGGGTTTCCGCAAATCCGCTGGTGCGTGAAAAGCTTACCTTCCTGCAACGGCAACTGGGAGAAAAAGGCGGCATAGTCGCCGAGGGACGGGACATGGGCACCGTGGTTTTTCCCAAGGCGTTCCGTAAGTTTTTCCTTAACGCCTCGGCCGAAGAACGTGCCCGCCGACGCCAGGCGCAACTGGCTGAAAAAGGTCAGAGTGTCGATTATCAGGAAATTCTGGACCAGATCAGCAAACGGGACTATGATGACTCAAGGCGTCAGCTTGCCCCGCTCAAACCGGCTGATGACGCGATTATTGTCGATTCTTCCAGCATGGACCCCGAGGCGGTCATTGCCTGCATGCTGGCCAGCATTGCCAAATCAGACCGTTAGGAGGAAAGCATGACGGATGAAACCCGGTCCCTGAAACGCAGACACCTTGTGTACTACCTTGAAGTCTACGATGATGAAGCAAACGAACTCCTCAGGCACCTCGTCGATCTGACCACCAGCGGCCTCAAACTGGTAAGCAAGCAGCGGATTCCCACCAACCGGAACTACAAGCTGCGGATGATGCTGCCGGAGGGGTATTTTTCGCAGAAGGATCTCTATTTCGAGGCGCAAAGCATGTGGAGCGCAAACGATATCAATCCTGATTTTTACGACACGGGTTTTGCCGCGCCAAAACTTGACCCTGCTGCCCAGAACATCATCCGCGATCTGGTGAGCCAGGTAAGCTTTAACGACTGAGAAAACACAGGGGCCGCAATGATGAATACGGTGCTCGACTGCCGGGGATTGGCCTGCCCGCAACCCGTGATCAGGGCCAAGGAGTTGCTCGACTCCCTGGCGCAGGGCTCGGTGGAGGTGCTGGTTGACAACGAAGCCGCCCAGAGCAATCTGGAGCGGTTCGCCAAAAGCCAGGGATGCGGTGTGGCAATCCGATCTTCCGGAGACACCCGCCACATCACGCTCAGCAAGGGGGGGGATGAAGATGGGGCCGGGGCCGCAACCATAACCCCGGAGGATTACCGTTGCGATCTGCCCGGAACCGGCCTGGTTATGGTGATTCCGGCCGACACCATGGGCCGGGGCGACGATCCTTTGGGCCACGTCCTTATGCGGGCCTATATCAAGACCATCAAACATCTCAGCCCGTTGCCCGCAAAAATATTTTTTTACAATACCGGAGTAAAAATAACCGCCACCGAGTCCGATCTGGTGGCACCGCTCCGGGAGCTGGGCAGTCTGGGGGTTGAAATTTACTCCTGCGGCACCTGTCTGGATTTTTTCAATCTCAAGGATACTCTGCTGGTAGGCCAGGTCACCAACATGTTCGAAATCATGGATGGTATGGCCCAGGCTGCCAAAGTGGTCAGCCCTTACTGAAAAGGCTGACGCCTCCCTAATATGCCGGATTCATCTTCCCCCCTCTATATCGACAACGCCGCCACCTCCTTTCCCAAACCTCCCGAGGTGGCGGAGGCCATGCACCGGCTGATCCGGGAGATTTCCCTGAGCCCCGGCCGCTCAGCGCACAGCTTTTCCCTGGCTGCCAGCCGGGTGATCTTTGAAGCCCGCGAGCTGGTTGCCGGGTTTTTCGGCTGCCCGGACTCAAGCCGGGTGGTGTTCACCAGCAATGTCACCGAAGCGCTCAATGTGGGCATTTTCGGCTTGCTCGCCCCCGGCGATCAGGTGCTGACCACCGGCATGGAACACAACTCGGTGATGCGCCCCTTGCGCCACCTGGAAAAAACCAGGGGGATTCACCTCGATATTCTACCCACCGACCCCACCGGCGCAATCGACCCGGACGATATCCCCGGACACCTGAGCAAAAAGACCCGGCTCATCATAATCAATCATGTTTCCAACGTGACAGGAAGCGTGGCCGATCTCGAAGCCATCGGCAAGCGAAAGGGCGGGGCACTCCTGATGGTGGACGCGGCGCAATCCGCGGGAATTTTCCCTCTGGACATGGAGGCCTTTGGCATCGATTTTCTCGCCTTTACCGGCCACAAGGGATTGTTCGGCCCCACCGGCACCGGGGGTTTTCTGCTTCGCGAAGGGCTTCTGGTACCGCCTCTCAAGATGGGTGGCACAGGCAGCAATTCTGAGGAGGAAGCGCAGCCGCAGCTCATGCCGGACTGTTATGAATCGGGAACACCCAACACCCTTGGCATCGGCGGCCTGGCTGCCGGCCTTGAGTTCATCAATAAAACAGGCAGGGAAACAATCCGGCAACACGAAGAAAACCTCACCCGACTGCTGCTGGATGGCTTAAGCCTGATACAGGGGGTTACCGTACACGGCCCTCCGGCCGGCAGTGCCAGAGGTTCGGTGGTTTCCCTGACCATGACTGGCAAAAGCGTGGCCGATCTCGCCTTTGTGCTTGACCGTCAGCACAACATCATGGCTCGAAGCGGCCTCCACTGCGCGCCTGCGGCCCATCGCAGTATTTCGACCTTTCCCCATGGCACCCTGCGCCTCTCCCCCGGCTTTTTCAACACCGAAACCGATATTCAGGCGGTTCTCACCGCTCTGGATCAAATCAGCGCCGGATCATAGGTCCATCTCCGATCCCAGCCATAAAAAAAGGCGGTTGACCCTTTCCTGGTCAACCGCCCACGTAATTCCCTCAATGTCACAACTCTAAAAATTACAAATTTCTTGCCACAATAATACCGATCGCCAGCTTCTGGGCCGCAAGAATAGAAGCCTGAGTGGTGGCCACGTTGACGTTCTGAAGCTGCTGGGTAGCCAGAATCTGATCCGCAGTCATGCCGATATTATCGGCCATGGCCAGGGTGAGATCTCCCATTTCCAGTATCCGGTTTGCCATGAGGCCGATATCCGCCGAAATTTGCAGCATGCTCTTCAGGGAGGCGGAAAGCGTGGTGCTGGAAGTAATCGTTTTCAAACTGTCGATGGCAAGCACATAGACATTCATCGCCGAGGCGAGGGAAGTGAGCATGGTGCTCAGGTTGCCCAGGTTGAGCAGGGGGGTGGTATTGATATAGGTAGTGCTCGTGCCGGAATTCTGAATCATGGTGGCCTGGACCGCTTTTACCTTGCCCAGATAGGTCTGAACATCTGTGGCAACCGTGCTGAGCTGGGTTTTCATGGTCCATGGACTTAAAACCACCGCAGCCATCCGGGCCGCGAGAAGCTGGCCGTCCAACACCAGTTTTTCAAGGGAAAGATTGTACGATTCTGTCTCCAGCACGGACACAAGAGCCAGAATATTGGTCTGAGTCTGGAGCATGCTCTGCTGGGTGACCAGGATATTCTGGTTCTGGATCTGCTGGGTCAGGATAATGCGATCTGCCATCAGGCCGATATTGTCCGACATGACTAGAATCTTGTCCGCCATTTCCCCGATGCGGTCGGCCATGGCCCCGATATCGTCGGAAAGCTGGAGCATGGCGACAATCCCGTCCTTCAGGGTAATGGCCTGGGCGGTCTGCGAGACAACTCCCAGATCAACGGACAGCCGCAGGCTTTGGCTGGCCAGGCTCGGATATACCGCAGAAAGCGCCTCAAGGGCGGCAAGGGTCTCGTCGTCTATCTGCAGCGGAGCCGCGAGGTTTCCATTCACCTGGCTGATGCTGTACAGCAGCGCGCGCGCCGCCTGATCGGCCTGGACAAGAGGACCGCAAATCGAATCCCCGGAAAGGGTGATCCCCTGTAACTGCGCGTCAAGCCCTTGGGCCTGAACCACAAGATTCTGCACATCCGCGGCCAGAGCGGCGTGCGCCTGACCGGACGGCAATCCCGCTCCAGCAGTAAGAAAAAGAAAGGCAAACAAGCCGGTTCGAATATATGCGATCATTATCTTTCTCCCCAAAAATGCCGGTAACAATTACTGGCCAAGATAATTTTGGATAACGGTAATGGTGACATTTTGAGCGATGTTCACCGAATTCTGGGTCAGTTCAATATTGGCTTGCTGCAAGTTCTGGGTAACAACGATCCGATCCGCCATGAGTCCGATGTTGTCGGCCATGACGATGATCTTGTCCGTCATCTCCATGATCCGTCCGGACATCTCGCCGATGTCCGCGGTCAGGCGCAGCATGCTGGCGGTGGCATCCGAAAGAACCGGAATCTGGGTAAGCGGAGCCAACTGATTGATGGTGTTGGCATAGGCTTCAAGAGAAAAGGCCAGCGCCATCTGCAGGCTGGAGAGGTCTCCCAGCAGGGTGAGGGTGTCGCCATTGATATAGTGACTTGCTACCTGACTGTTCTGGCTCATCCAGGAATAAAGCGACACCGTGCTGTTCAAAAGCAGGGCGGACTGGGCCTCGAGTCGGCTCAAATCCACGGCCATGGTCTGGCTGGTAAGCGTGGTCCTTCCTAATTCACCCATTAAGGCATTACTTTCGTTCACCACCAACCCAAGGCTGAGGTTGTAGGCAATGGTGGAGAGACTCTCGCTCATGGCTATCATGTTAAGCTGGGTGGTCAGCATGGAGGCCTGGGTCAGGGCCACATTGGTGCTCTGCAACTGCTGGGTAAGCACTATCCGGTCGGCCATGGCGCCGATGTTATCGGCCATGACCAGAATCCGGTCGGCCATCTCCAGAATACGGTTGGCCATGATGCCGACATCATCGGAAAGACGGAGCATAGCGCTCAAGGCGGCGCGGTACTCAAAAAGATCGGCCAACGCCTCGATGTTGCGCAATTCCAGGGACAGACGCACGGAATCCGTGGCCATTCCTTTGGCAAGCCCGGAAAGAGTGTCCAGCGCGGTCAGGTCGGTGGCAGTGAGAGTAATCGGAGCGGCAAGCTGCCCGTAAACTCCCTGTATGCTTGCCAGATAATTTTCAAGGGACACATTGAATCCGCCCAGTTGCGTGCAGGTGTTTCCTTGGGAAACGCTGATCGTCGCCAGATTGGCACGCAGGGCCGTTCCCTGAACAACCAAATTTTGCAGGTCCGTGCTGAGACCTGCCTGCGCCGGCAAGGCGGAGAGGGTGAAAGAGAGGGCAAGCACCAACCCTGCGAAAAATTTAGGCAGCATCTCTGTTCTCCAAAACAAAAGCGTAGTGTTAGAATGTAATTATATTATTAAGTGGTTAATTAACATGGTTGGCGTTATCTCGTCAAGATCATTCTCCCGACCGTTGCCAAAACGCTGAAAACCCTGACAAACACAGGGGAAAAAATGCGTTGCATGTCGATGCTTGCAAAGATTGCGGCAACTGGGTAGATTGCCTCGGTTAAATGGACTCAGGACCCCAGGCGGGAACCGCCGGAAACAGGAAAACACCCCAGAGGAACACATGTATGAAGAGATTTCTGCATATCTTTTTTGCGGCCGGAATGCTGTTGTTGGCAACAATCGCTTGCAGCGATACAAACTCCCAGCAAACACCGAGTTCCGGCCAGAACGGTATTTTCCGTTCCATTTCTCCGCTGGAAGCCAAAACTCTTATAGAAACGCGCAAGGATCTGGTGCTGGTGGATGTTCGCTCGCCGGACGAGATGTACGAGGGGTCCATTCCCGGCTCACGGCTTATCCCTTTCGGTGAACTCGCCAGGGGGAGAATGACCCTGCCAGAAGGCCAGCCCCTCTTGCTGATCTGCGCCGTTGGGGGACGCAGCTTTGCGGTGGGCCAGTATTTTTCCGGCAAGGGCTACGCGGAGATCTACAATCTCTCCGGCGGGATCAGCGCCTGGAAAGCGGCGGGATTACCCCTCCAAAGATAATGCGACCGCCATAAAAAAACCTACATTTGATGTAAGTCAATTATACTCTTTCCAGGACATGCTATAGGTATCAAGCTGAGGGGATACGCACACTAACCTGGAGGATTTCACGCTCATGGCTTTCATCAAACAACTTACCATCAAAAGCATGTTGCGGTTGCTTGTCTGTCTTCCGCTGCTGTTCCTGATTGCAATTCTCATCAGCAACAGCGCCGAGCGCTACACAACCCTCAGGCAAGCCGCCTCAATCAAGGAACTTGCCGCCATAGCCGGGCTGAGCACGGAGATTGCCCATGAGGCCCAAAAAGAGCGGGGCATGACCGCCGGTTTCCTTGGCAGCAAGGGTCAAAAATTCGCCGACCGACTCCCGGCCCAACGCGCGGAAACCGACAAACGCATCACCGCGCTCAAGGATTTCTTGTCCCGGTCCAAAGCCGACAAAGCCGACACCGGCCTGAAAGAAAAATTACAAATCGCGTTGACCGGGATCGATAAAATCTCCGCAATCCGGCAACAGGCAGACACTCTGGCCATTGCCGGGCCGGAAGCCATCGCTTTTTACACCGGCGCGATCCATGAATTCCTGGGTGCGATTCCCATGATTGCCCGGACAAGCCCGGACCAGGACATCATGAAATCTCTGACCGCTTACTACAATTTTGTGGAAGCCAAGGAGCGGATGGGCATCGAGCGGGCCGTGCTGAGCAACACCTTTGCCAACGACAGTTTTGCCCCCAGAATGTATAGCAAATATGTTGAAATTCTTTCGGCACAGAAGGTGTTTCTCAATAATTTTCTCGCCTTTTCCGAGGCCCAGACTAAGGATTTTTACAATGACAAGATGAACGCCTCTGTTGTCGGGGAGGTAACCGCCATGGAAACAGCCGCCATGGACAAATATTTGGAAGGCGGCTTCGGTATACAAGCAGAAAAATGGTTTGACACCATCACTCAAAAAATAGACCTGATGAAAGAGGTGGAAAGCAGACTGGCGGAGGATCTTGTTGCCATGGCGGACAATCGGATGCAGGCGGACAGAAGTTCACTTATATTCACCGCGTCCACCGCCTTGATCGTCATTATCCTCAGTGCCTTGATGGCCGCCTATCTTTCCTCGCTCATCGTGGGTTCGCTTGAAAGGATCACCGATGATTTGACCAGCGGCGCAGCAGAAGTGAATGCTGCTGCCGGTCAAGTCTCCTCCGTGAGCCAGTCGCTGGCGGACGGAGCCGGAAATCAGGCCGCGGCAATCGAAGAAACCTCGGCCTCCCTGGAAGAAATTGCCGCAGTCACCAAGCAAAACGCCGACAACGTCGGTCAGGCAAACACCCTGGCCGGCGAGGCACGGAAGGTGATCGACACGGCCAATGAGTCCATGGGCATGCTGACCCAGTCCATGGGGGAAATTACCAAGGCCAGCGAAGAGACATCCAAAATCGTCAAAACCATCGACGAGATCGCCTTCCAAACCAACCTACTTGCTCTTAACGCTGCAGTGGAAGCAGCCAGAGCCGGAGAAGCAGGCGCAGGCTTTGCCGTAGTGGCCGATGAGGTGCGCAATCTGGCCATGCGGGCTTCGGACGCAGCAAAAAATACCGCAGGATTGATCGAAGGCACGGTGAATAAAGTACAAGCCGGCTCAAAACTGGTGACAACCACCAACCAGTCTTTCCGGGAAGCTGCAGACAGCACCGCCAAGATTGCCATGCTCATGGGGGAAATCGCTAACGCTTCGCAGGAACAGGCCATGGGAGTGGGCCAGGTGAATCTGGCGGTTACCGAGTTGGATACGGTAACTCAGCAGAACGCCGCCACCGCCGAAGAGGCGGCAAGCGCCTCCGAAGAACTCAACGCGCAGGCGGAACAGATGAAGGAAACCGTACGTACCCTGACAGCCCTGGTTCGAGGTGCGGAGTAATTCATTCCGGGATTATCTTTGCGGGGAGAACGCTTTCTCCCCCCTGAATAAATAGAAACGGCGGGCCAAGGCCCGCCGTTTCTATTTATATGCTTTTCTTTTCTCTTACTTCTTCTTCATTGCTTCCTTGAGCAGGTCGATTCCCTTCTGGGAAGCGGCGATGGAAGCGGTCAAACTTTCCCGGGCAAGGCCTGGGTTATGCCAGCCGTCGCTGTTTTCCGCGGTCCACCACTCCCAGAGCACATGGGCCTCTTCGTGCTGTTTGCGGGCCTCGGCCAGCACCGTTTCCGGCACTCCTGCCTTCTGGGCGGCGGCAAAGGTATCGATCAATTCGCCAAGAACCGCTTCAGACTTGCGCATCTTGCCGCGGGTGTAGTTTTGCACCGCCTGGATCTGATAAAGCTTCTCCTCCACGGTGGACTTGGGATGACATGTCAGGCAGGCCTGCTTGACATGATCCTTGGGCCGCACCACCTGATGTGAGGTAAATGCCTTGCCTGCCGAATTCTTTTCCTTGGGCATATGGCATTGGTGGCACTGCACCCCGGCCTTGTCGTGGACGCTGCCCCAGTAAGTTTCCATCTCCGGATGCTGGAGCTTGATCAACCGGGCGCCGGTCACCGCGTGCTTGAAATCGCGGAACTTGAGCTTGTCGTAATGGGCCAGAATATCCATGGCGTTCTTCATGGGGAAATGGTTGGTCCGGCGGTCGGTCATCGCGACCTTGTCGCCGCTTTCCGGCTCAAAACCGGGGTTGCAGTTGTATTCTACATGGCACTGGCCGCACACCAGGGTGGAATCCATCTTGTCGAGCAAACCGATCTTGCGGAAATCCCTGAACTCCACGACCTTGACCTTGCCTTTACCCTTGTCGGCATCATAGGGTCGGGCACCGCCTTCCCGCTCGATCGCATCGATCAAGCCGTCACGGATGATGCGCGGCTTGGTGCCGTGGGGATCATGGCACTCGATACAGCCCACCGGGTTATGCACGTCCTTGATAAGCTCGTTGACGTCCGAGGTCCGGTCCCACTTGGCCCGCTCGTCCTTGTCGCCCATGAACTTCCACTTGAGAATCAGGTCGGAGGTTTTGCATTGCAGACACACGGCGTTGCCCGCCTTGGCGGTATAGGGCAGAAGCTTGCCCGTATCCTCCAGAACATCCCAGGTTTTTCCGGGACGGGTCATGGCATTCAAATCTTTAAACTGATAACGGCCTCCGGCAAAACGATCCACCGCAAGCTGGTCGACAACCATGAAAGGATGGGAACGGGGCTCGTTGTGTTCCTTGGTGAAACCGTGGGGAGCAAGAAGCTTATCCTGCATAGGTGAACGGCCGGTGGGCATGCCCTTTTCCTTGCGGGCCTGGGCATCGTAGTTCACCCGATAATAGCTCTTGAACTGATCTTTATGACAGCCGCCGCAGGTGGCGAGATCAAGGCTGGTCACCGGTTTGGTCTCGGCGTTTGCCAGATGGGCGTCAAGCTGCGAATGGCAGACGGTGCAGGCCAGCCCCGCGTGCTTGGAACCCTTTTTCAGCTCCTTGACCTCTTCGTGACAGGAAAAACAGGTGGCCTCATCCACCCCCTTCGCAGGCTTGGCCTTGGTTGCCGCAAAACCCGGGCTTGCCCAGACCAGGGTCAGGGCCATGATTGGTCCGATCCACATCCTCTTCTTCATTTGCATCCCTCCTCTATGTGGTGATTTCTTAAAAAGACACACTGCAAGGATACAGAAAGTCTAGCACAGGGTACTTGACTTAGGTCAAGGCAATTCGTGTCGGCGGAAATCTGCGACAAATTGTCGCATACCCTGTTTGTCAGACATTTACCCCCACTTTTTATAAATATTGTGCGATAATTTTAAAAAACCATCCATTCCTACACAGAGCTTGAGAATTTTCTGCGATATCCAACCAAAACAACAGAAGATTTTTTTCGATTTTGACTTAAGTCAATTCAGATTGAGCAATAACCCGGTATTTACTCACAATCGTACGAGTACATTGTAATTCTCTTTCGATGTTTCCTCCCACCGCAGTAGAGCCTGGTGACATCATTCACAGGCAGAAAGATCCGGTTAATATCCGTAAAATGCCGAAAAATAAGCAACGCCACGGTGGCCGCAACGGCTGACGGTGGTTTTTCATTACAAAGGAGGTATAAAAATGGGATCAATGTTCACGGCACAACGCATGAAGATCCTTGGCGCAGGACTCATTGCCGCAGCCTTGTTGACACTCTATCTTATGCTGGGGCCGCCGCGCCTGCTGGCCAAGTCGGAATCCCCGGATTTTTGCGCCGGGTGCCATGTCATGGAGAGCGAGTATGTCGCTTTCATGCATTCCGGAGCGCACCGGCGCAACAAGTGTGTTGACTGTCACCTGCCCAATGACAACGTTGTCATGCATTATGTTTGGAAATCCATCGACGGCATGAAAGATGTGGCGTTTTTCCATTCCGGCCATGTTCCGGATCGGATCACGCTGTCTGACCATGGCGCAAAAGTGGTGCAAGCCAACTGTATCCGCTGCCACAGTCAATTGGTGTCGCAGATGGATACCTCGTCACGCAACTGCTGGAATTGTCACCGCCGCATTACCCACACCGGTACCGGTAGTATTGAAACACTCTGAGCCATACCACATCACCCAGGAGGACTTGAGATGAAAATGAAAGTGTTCGCCCCCTTTATGGCCGCCGCCCTGTGCGGTCTTCTGGCAACCGCATGCGCACCGCCCAAACCGGAGCAGGTCAAAGGCTTCCAGATTCCTGACGGAACCATTGATCCGGCGGTCTGGGGCAAGGCCTATCCGGAAGAATATGAAAGCTGGAAAAAAACCGCTGAAGCAACCCCCGCCGGGAAAAGCAAGTATAAAAAAGGAAATGACAACGGGCAAACCTTCGACAAACTGTCTGAATATCCCTTTAATGCACTGCTCTTCAATGGCTGGGGGTTTGGTGTCGAGTACAACGAGCCCCGTGGCCACTTCTACATGCTCACAGATCAACTTGAAGTTGATCCCTCCCGGATCAAGTCCGGTGGCGCCTGTCTGACCTGCAAGACCCCCTACGCCTCGCAGCTTGCCGAAAAATACGGCACGGATTATTTCTCAAAGCCGTACAATGATGTTCTTAATTTAATCCCCAAAGAACATCAAAAGCTTGGCGTAGCCTGCATCGATTGCCACGACAACAAGGATATGACCCTCAAGCTTTCGCGTGGATTTACTCTGGGCAAAGGGCTTGCCAAGCTGGGAGTCGATGAAACCAAACTCACAAATCAGGACAAGCGAACTCTGGTGTGCGCCCAGTGCCATGTCAGCTATATGGTCCAGAAAACACCCGAGATGAAATCGCAGGATGTTATTTTTCCTTGGGAAGGAAGCAAGTGGGGCAATATTGCCATCGAAAACGTCATCAAGAAGCTCCGCAGCGATCAATCCTATGGCGAGTGGACCCAAAGCGTTACCGGCTTCAAAATGGCCTTTATCCGCCATCCCGAGTTTGAAATGTTTTCCAACAACAGCGTCCACTGGATGGCCGGAGTTGCCTGTGCTGATTGCCACATGCCCTACACCAAGGTGGGCAGCAAGAAAATTTCCGATCACCGGATCATGAGCCCGATGAAAAACGGCTTCAAGGCCTGTCAGCAATGCCACTCCGAAACGCCGGAATGGCTGCGCGAGCAGGTAATCGCTATTCAGGATCGCGCTGCTTCCCAGTTTATCCGCTCCGGTTATGCTCTGGCAACAGTGGCCAAACTCTTTGAGCTGACCCATAAGGAGCAGGCTGCCGGCAAGCAAATTGACAAGAAGCTCTACGATCTGGCCAAGGATCACTATGAAGAGGGCTTCTACCGCAACCTTTTCTTCGGTGCGGAAAACTCGGTTGGTTTCCACAACCCCACCGAGGCAATGCGAATGCTGGGCGATGCCACCATGCATGCCGGCAAGGCAGAAGGGTTCCTGCGTCAGGCTCTGACCAAAGCAGGGGTAGACGTGCCGGTAAAGGTTGATCTTGAGCTGGCCAAGTACACGAATAACCGTGGCGCCAAAAAGCTGATGTTCAGGCCGGAGCAGGAGCTGAAGGATCCCTTCGGGCCACAATCGTAACAGAATCCAGACACCAATAAACGGGGTGGTAGTCTATGCAGTCACCCCGTTTATTGGATGAATTTCGCTGCATGCCAGGCAACTCTCTATTGCACTTTTAACTGGATAAACAAAAGGAGGGACCCATGAAGAAATTGCTATTGTTGAGTGCTCTGCTGCTGGCCTGTGTCAGCGGAATCGCCATGGCCACGGACCAGGCTGATATCGCCCAGTACACCTCCTGTCAGTACTGCGGCATGGACCGGCAGAAATTTGCCCACAGTCGGATGCTGATCGAATACGTGGACAACAGCAGCGTCGGCCTCTGCAGCCTCCATTGCGCGGCTCTGGATTTGGCCAACCAGTTGGACAAGATGCCTGCGGCCATCAAGGTCGGCAACTACAACACTAAAGAGCTGATCAATGCCGAGGCTGCGACCTGGGTGCTGGGCGGCAAAGTCAAAGGGGTCATGACCGGCCGGGCCAAGTGGGCCTTTGCCAGCAAGGATGAAGCCATGAAGTTTGTCGCCGAGAACGGCGGGGAGGTGGTCGATTTCGAGGCAGCCATCAGCGCGGCCTATCAGGACATGTATCAGGACACCCGGATGATCCGGCAAAAACGGCAGGAAATGAAGAAGATGAAGATGTAGCTGGAACGCCTTGCTTGCTGGACAAAAAAGGGAAACCCGGTTGGGTTTCCCTTTTTTTACGTCATATTGCTGCTGCCGGATTACAGAATGGCCTTCATCTCTCCCATGCAGGAACGCAGTTCAGCGCCGATCACATCGGTGTCGAGCTGCTTCATTTTTCACAATGAGCGCAAAACAACAAACTTCGCGTTGTTGCAACCTTCGTTGGCCCTCAGCCCTCTTTTTTCCCTCTCAACAGCAAAACAATCCCACCTACCAGCGCAACAACCCCCACGACCGGCGGAAGCGGAAGTGTCTTTTGCCTCTCAGCCGTCATCTGGAGAGGACCGAGATCGATGACCTTCTCTTTTGTCGTGTAGGTGATTCCTTGATAGGTAAGGGCCAGAATCCCAATGACAATGAGCATGATGGCAAGCACCGTGTTTGTTTTCATTTCGTTCCTTTTTGTTATCAACTGGGCAGAAGAGAAACCCTCTCCCGCCGGTTATCTGCGACGCCGACCCTGAATGATGTTGAGCAGCACAACAACAATGGCAATTACCAGCAGGAGATGAATAAAACCGCCCATCGTGTGGCTGCTGATCAACCCCAGGGCCCAGAGAATTATCATTATCACCGCAATTGTCCGCAACATATACTGCTCCTTTATTTCCTCTGTTGGTGAAACCGAAAAAAATGGAGTGCGGCGGCGAGACGGAAAGCCACAGAAGTTTTCACCGATTTATTCATGCGGGAAACAGCTCCTGTCCTCAGCGCAGAGCCCGTACGCATCGTTTATTCTAACTTTGCCGATCCATTTGCTTCCCGGAGCAACCCTCCGGGAAGCGCAGTCTTGTCATAAAACAAAACCGCCTTACTGCCTACTCAATGTGGAGTTATTTTTAATCGAGGCCGCACTTAGCAGCCCTCAATTGCCTTTTTTTTCGGCTGCTTGACCAGCATGCTATTCTTGACCGAGGTCACACCCTTGACGGTACGTGTAACTGCAACCGCTTTATTGATATCGGCCTGGGAATTGACAAAACCGCTTAACTGAACCACGCCCTTGAACGTTTCCACATTGATCTCGATCGATTCCAGCGAAGCGTCTTTGAAGATTTCCGCCTTTACTTTGGCAGTAATGACGGAGTCGTCAAAATACTCTCCTGTTCCCTCTTGCTTTGACGTCGATGCGCAACCCAAAAAAGAAACCAACAGGCTGACGAGAAGAAAGTTAACAAACAAATTAAATACCTTCATGAGAACCCCATTTGTGAATGAATTTATTCATAATTTTCATATGGCTCCAAAAACCGTTTGCGGCTGGGCCATACCATAATCGAGTCAATCCATTCCCTTTTTCTCATTATCTTGCCCTCCTTATGTGTGAGGTGTTTACACAAACATCCGACCATTGATTCAACCATTCTATCATGAATTGCGGCAATGAGATCACAGGAATCCATGTTGCCCGCAAACCTTCGGGGTGTAAGAAAAAAAAAGGGGGAAGCCCTTTCGGACCTCCCCCTTACTATGACATATTTTTGCTCTGGGATTAGATAATGGCCTTCATCTCTCCCATATAGGAACGCAGCTCGGCGCCGATCTCCTCGACCCCGGTATAGCGGATCGCCTCGTTGACCTGAACCAACTCGATATTGTTCACCCCGTTGTCCTTCACGGAAAGACCCTTGCCGATCACATCGGTGTCGATCTTCTTCATGAATTTAGCCAGCATGGGTCCAGCGGCATGGGCAAAAAGGTAGCAGCCGTACTCGGCGGTGTCGGAGATGACCACGTTCATCTCGTAGAGCTTCTTACGCGCAATGGTGTTGGCAATGAGCGGCACCTCGTGCAGCGACTCATAATAAGCCGACTCCTCTTTGATCCCGGCGGAAACCATGGTATCGAAGGCCAGCTCAACCCCGGCCTTGACCATGGCCACCATCAGGATGCCGTTGTCGAAGTACTCCTGATCGCTGATCTTCTTCTTGGTGGAAGTGGACTTCTCAAAGGCGGTTTTGCCGGTAGCCGCACGCCACTTGAGGAGATTTTTATCGTTGTTGGCCCAGTCTTCCATCATGGTCTTGGAGAAATGACCGCTCATGATGTCGTCCATGTGCTTGTGAAAGAGCGGGGCCAGGATCTCCTTGAGGTCCTCGGCAAGATCAAAAGCCTTGATCTTGGCCGGATTGGAGAGGCGATCCATCATATTGGTGATGCCGCCGTGCTTCAAGGCCTCGGTGATGGTCTCCCAGCCGAACTGCACAAGCTTTGAGGCATAGCCGCTCTCGATGCCCTTTTCGATCATCTTGTCGTAGCAGAGCAGAGACCCTGCCTGGAGCATGCCGCAGAGGATGGTCTGCTCGCCCATCAGGTCGGATTTGACCTCGGCGACAAAGGAGGATTCCAAAACACCGGCCCGGTCGCCGCCGGTGCCGCAGGCATACGCCTTGGCCTGTTCCCAGCCCTTGCCCTGAGGGTCGTTGGCGCGATGCACCGCGATCAGGGTGGGCACGCCGAAGCCGCGCTTGTACTCCTCGCGCACCTCGGTGCCGGGAGACTTAGGGGCCACCATGATGACGGTGAGGTCCTTGCGGATCTGCATGCCCTCTTCGACGATATTGAAACCGTGGGAATAAGAAAGGGTCGCCCCTTTTTTCATCAGCGGCATGACCACGGAAACCACCTTGGTGTGCTGCTTGTCCGGGGTCAGGTTGATGACCAGGTCGGCCTTGGGGATCAGCTTTTCGAAGGTATCCACGGTAAAGCCGTTGCCGTGCGCGTTCTTGTAGGACTGACGCTTGGTCTTGATGGCTTCCTCGCGCAGGGCGTAGGACACATCGAGTCCGCTGTCACGAAGGTTCAACCCCTGATGCAGCCCCTGGGCGCCGCAGCCGACGATGACGATCTTCTTGCCCTTGAGCGCCTTGACCCCATTGAATTCGGAAGAATCCATGAAGCGGCACTGGCCGAGTTCCTCAAGCTGCAAACGCAGCGGCAGGCTGTTGAAATAATTCTGTCCCATTGTGTTCTCCTTATCGTATTGGAAATATGATTTTATTTCTTGCTATCAGGGCATCATAGCTCCATTTTCTGTTGCGTCAAGTGACTTGTTCGCGATATTGTATTGCGAAATTTGCAATATTGACCGGGTGTGCGGAGTAAACGCCTTGCATGAACTCTCGAAAATGACCCTTCGACAGGCTCAGGGTGAACGGAATTTTAGCCTGTTATTTGCTCTCTCGCAGCTGAAACCGCTCCTACGACAACAGAGACACCCGATCGCAAGAGCGGCTTCAACCGCGATAATCCTTTTGATATGTAACAACCGGAACAATATAAAACGAGAAATCCGTTCGTGCTGAGCCTGTCGAAGCACCTGTTTGGACTAATTACAGGTTGGCACAATTCCCCCGCTATCACCGAACACACCAAGGAACTCACCATGGACATGGAAGAACTCAAACTCTTTCGTCACCTTGCCGAATCCCTGCATTTCGGCAAAACCAGCCGCGCCTGCCATGTGACGCCCTCGGCGCTCACCCGCACCATCCAGCGCATCGAGGCGGAGGTGGGGGAGCTTCTCTTTGATCGCGATAATCGCTCGGTGCGGTTGACCAGAGCGGGCGAGGGACTGAAACAGTACGCCGAAGAAACCCTCGAACGGTGGAAGGAACTGAAAGAAAACCTGGCCGGCGACACAACCCTGCACGGCGACATTTCCCTGTACTGCTCGGTGACCGCAGCCTATTCCATCCTGCCGGATATCCTCGGCAGATTCCGTAAGGGGTGCCCGGAGGTGCAAATCAAGCTCCAAACCGGCGATGCAGCCTTGGGGTTGAACCGACTGCGCAACGGCGAGGTGGAGGTGATCATCGACGCCCTGCCGGAAAAAAAACCATCAGGGTTGGAGTTCATGCCGCTCACCGAAACACCGCTGGAATTCATCGCGCCGCTTGCCTTCCCGGAAACCGTGATCCGCGACGGCGCGGAGATCGACTGGCGCAAAACCCCTGTGATCGCGGCGGAACAGGGGCTTGGAAGGGAGCGGCTCGACCGCTGGTTTGCCGCCAAAAAAATCCTGCCCAACATCTATGCCCAGGTGGCAGGCAACGAAGCGATCATCGCCATGGTCAGCCTGGGTTTCGGGGTTGGGGTGGTACCCAGGCTGGTGCTGGAAAAAAGCCCGCTTCAGGATCAGATCACGGTGCTCGATATCTCTCCCCGGTTGGCGCCGTTTTCGCTCGGCGTCTGCACGGTGAAGAAGAACCTGCGCAACCCGAAAATCATGGCCTTCTGGGAGATCGCCGCCCCGCAGTGAAAACTCCCCGCGCATTCGGATTTTTCAAGTATTGACAATCTCTTAGGCGCATGGGATGGTTGCCAAAAGCGTTTGAATATACGAACCGGGACATCAGAAGAACCTCTTACCCCCAGCGGACTTTTTATGGATACCTATCACATTGATATGCGCTCATACCGAAACGTCGGATGGGTCTGGTTTGCAGTCTGCCTTGCCATTATGGTTGCGGCGCTCCTGTCCGGACTCTATCTCCCGGCAGGGGGGGTCGGATTTTCTTCCCTTTTTGGCGTGTATATGGCGCTGGGGGCGGGAAGCTTCGACATCGACATAACCGGGCTGACGCATAAGTCATCGTTTGGCACCTGGCAAATACGCTGGGATGAAGTCTCCAAGGTTGAAATCGCAGAAGTGGAAGGCACCCTGGTCCTTCATGGCCCAAACAAACGCTTTGTCCTCTCTTCGCCAAGCTGGTGGCCGGATTCCCTGAAACAGGAGGCGTTTGCCTTCGTGATCGGGCAACTCGAAGCCCGCAACATCCCGCCGATTCCAAGCCGGACCGCAGGATACAAATTCATGAAAAACACCCGTGTCGCCGGGTGAGATAAGGGAATCCCCGTGACGAACAACGATATCCTGCGCCGCATCCGGTATGCCTTCGCCTGGAACGATGCCAAAATGATCGCGGTCTTCGGTTTGGCAGAGCACCGGGTCACCGCAGAACAGCTCAGCGGTTGGCTGAAAAAAGAAGAGGAGCCGGGGTATCAGCCATGCAGCGACATGGAGCTGGCGATCTTTCTCAACGGCGTGATCAACGAGAAGCGGGGCAAGAAGGAAGGGCAGCAATCCCCGCCGGAACAGCGCTTAACCAACAATATCATTGTCCGGAAGTTAAAAATCGCCCTGACCCTGCGGGACGATGACATGCTGGCGATTCTGGCCCTGGCCGAGGTGCGCCTGAGCAAACACGAACTCAGCGCCTTTTTCCGCAGGCCGGACCATCAACACTACCGCGAATGCCACGATCAGGTCCTGCGCGGGTTCCTCAAAGGGGTAGCGCTTAAGTATCGTGCCTGATAAAAATTAGCCCAATCCCAGTACTTATGCTTACGCAGAACAACAACTCCTCGTCTTTTTCAGCATTGACAATCTGTTAGGCCCATGGAATTCTTGGCAACAGTATTTCTGGGTGGAGTTGCTTCCGGTTTAACGGGAAATCGATATACTGTTCCCGAAATTCCACCTTGCAGGATGGCAACCTGAGTCGTTATTTTTATCGGATTTAACCCCCAAGAGACCTTTGATGGCCGCAGCCGATTGCTCCCGGCAGTTTGAAAAAGCGACTTTTGACAAGGTTGCCTGGCGTCTCATTCCGCTGCTCTTCTGCTGCTATATCGTAGCCTTCCTCGACCGGGTCAATGTTGGTTTCGCCAAGCTGCAGATGGCTCCAGAACTTGGCTTCAGTGACACGGTGTATGGCTTTGGAGCCGGGGTCTTCTTCATCGGCTATTTCCTCTTTGAAGTCCCGAGCAATATGATTCTGGAACGAGTCGGGGCCCGACTCTGGATTGCCCGGATCATGATCACCTGGGGAATCATCTCCGCGTCATTTGTCTTCGTCGACGCCATTCACTGGGGAGGGATTGCCGGGAAATTCAACTGCACCGACCCTGAGTTCACCTTCTACTTCCTGCGCTTCCTGCTCGGCGCCGCAGAGGCCGGCTTCTTTCCCGGCGTCATCCTCTTTCTCACATATTGGTTTCCTGCCACCCGTCGGGCCGCGATGGTGGCTCGCTTCATGACCGCCATCGCCATCTCCAGCATCCTGGGCTCGCCGCTGTCCGGTGCCATCCTGGAGTTTCTGGATGGAGCGGCCGGCTGGCGCGGCTGGCAATGGCTCTTTCTCTTGGAGGGCATCCCCTCGGTGGCGATCGGCCTGCTGGTCTTTCTGCTGCTTCCCGACACCCCGGAGCGTGCATACTGGCTTACCTCAAAAGAGCGGGAGCTGGTGGTACGCAGGATTGCCGAGGAAAATGCTCTGAAGCGCGACCTCGGCGAATGTCGCCGCTTACGGGACCTCTTTTGCGACGGCCGGGTCTGGATGCTCTGCCTGATCTATTTTTGCGGGGTGGTTTGCTTCTATGCGGTAAGTTTCTGGATGCCCACCATTATCCAGAATATAGGCCTGAACAAGAACGATTATCTGGAGATTGGCCTGCTGGCCATGATTCCCTGGGGGCTTGGCGCCGTGGCCATGATCCGCTGGAGCAGTCATTCCGATTACACCGGTGAGCGGCGCTGGCATTCGGCTGCCGGGCTATTGTGTGCCATGCTGGGGCTGCTTGGCCTGGTGGCGGCAGGAAGCAACGTCAGCCTGGGTATTCTGGCCTTGAGCCTGGTGACGGTGGGGTTGCTCTCCTGGATGGGAACCTTCTGGGCACTGCCCACCGCCTTTCTCTCGGGAACCGCCGCGGCCGCCGGAATTGCCTGGATCAACTCGGTGGGAAACCTTGGCGGCCAGGCCGGCCCCTATCTCCTCGGCCGTATCCGCACCGCCACCGACGGGGCAGACAGCGGGGCCTTCCTGGCCCTGGCGGGGCTTGCCCTGCTCGGTGCACTGGTGACCATTTTTTTGCCAAATGCCCAGCACAATCGGAATGGGGTGGATTGCAGTCGAGACATTTGAATCACCCCCACTTTCCTGAAAAGCACCCTAGAAAGTCATGGGGGCGGATTTATTTATACAGCACTATTCGATGAAAAATAAATCCGTCACAATTTAGAATTTACAGTGTTTGTTTGATCGAAGTTACAGTAACTTCGAGAACACGGGTTAGAAATGTAAACTTAGCTTTCATCATATCGAATTCTGCCCCAGAAGGTATGAATCTCGCTGATCCTTCAATAAGAAACCCGCAACCAAGCCCATTGCGGCCAGTCACTTCCTTGCTGCCTACAGTGAGCAACACCTTATTGTTCTTGAGCGTTTTCTTCTCGGTTTTTCTCATTGCCCACGCGGGAATCAGGAGTCTTCCTTCCTCTGGGATCACCAGGTAGGTGTTCCACGTATTTACCACATGGGCCTCGTTATCAGCGCATGAGACAATAGAGACCACTCCTTCTTTGCCGATTACTTCCAAAAATTTGTCTGTGAACATTCCAGTACCCCTTGGCATTATAGATATTATGGACACGATGTATCCATAATATCTATAATGCGATATGGCGTGCAAAGTCAAACCGTTTTTTTTAAAAGAGGGTATTGTGGCTGGAACGGCTAAAATCGCAAGATGTTCACCTGTAACCACCTAACCACCGAAGCAATAATCATGAAAGGAGACACGGAATGCAATTCAGTATAGGGGTCGAGTATGCGTTTCACTCGCTTTTTTACATGGTCGATCTGCCGGAACATAAAACCATCGGAATTAAAGAAATAGCAAAATTGAATAGAATTACAGAGAGTTATCTTTCAAAAGTTTTTGCAAAGCTTCGCAAGGCCGGAATTGTTCGTTCAATTGCAGGTGTCAAAGGGGGGTATGAACTCGCAAAAAACGCAGACAATATTTCCTTTTGGGATGTGATTGAGGCCATTGAGGGATCTTCCTGGTTTTTTCGATGTGCGGAAATTCGCAAAAAAAACATCTTTGTCGATGATCCCGGAATCTTTACGGATAAATGCCCATGCCCGATAAAGGTGGTTATCCAGGAAGCAGAGGAGTTGATGCGGAATCAATTACGATCAAAGTCGCTTCGCTGGCTGTACGAACATGTACACAAAGATTTTTCAGCGGAGAAAAAAACGGCCATCGCGGAGTGGGCGAAAAACCTATGATTTGGTTCTGTAGAAATAGCATTCACCTGACCCTGCCGCCCTTGGCCGGATGGGGCAGGTCGCAGCCGAGACTGAGGCCGCTTTCGTAAAATATGGTTCCATCCATCTTCCTGTTATTCCGCACAAGCCGTCTCACTTTCCCCTCAAGTTTTCCTCCCTCTTTCCCGAAAAGCACTCTAGTACGGTTGTGCCCTCCGCCCGCCGTACCGCACTGCAAACCAGCATCGGGAGCGTATAATGAATATTCCAAGCCAGTCCGGCCAGGGACCAGCCGCAAGCACCGACTACCAGTCCCTGTATGCCGCCCCTTCCGCTAAAAGCACCTTTGCCCAAACCCTTGCTCAGACACAATCGTCCTCCTTCTCCCTGACCACTGCGGAAGGCGACCGGGTCACCCTCTCGAGCCTGAGCCAAAATTACCAATACACCCAGGCAGTCGGCTGGTATTCTCCCACATCCTCACAGGTGAATTACTCCAGCAATTCCACCTCTGCAGAAGCCATGGGAATCACGGTGCAGGGTGATCTCAATGCGCAGGAGCTGGCCGACATCACCAGGCTGGTGAGTGAATTGACCTCCATTGCCTCTGTCTTTTTTTCCGGCGACCAGGAAGGAGCCATTGCCAGGGCCATGGCTTTCGGCGGAATGTCCATGGGTTCAATCACCTCTCTTGCCGCCTCATTCAGCAACCACACCGTA
>JAHJTI010000068.1 GCA_018829945.1 Pseudomonadota bacterium
CCTCAAACAGTTCCCGCGTCTTTTCCGCCCTCGCCTGCGAGGCGCGGCAGGACAAATGGGGGAGGGGAAAATCCCATTGGTACGCAGCCGAGCACCGGAGAGGCTGCCGAAACGGGAATTTGCACTGTTTGAGCACCCTAACGGGTATAAACTCCGCCGAGTTTTTCTGCGTCCCGCCCTCGGCGAGAAGTAAGGGGAGCCCGCAGGGCCAGGACTGGTTGGGGTGCCTTTTTCTTGTTTCTTCTTTTGGGCACGCAAAAGAAGAAAGGAAAACAACAGAAAGGCTCTCGCAATTTTCCCCGGAATTTCCGGGTGAACCAAACAAGGACAATCCAAACATGGCAGCAAAGAAATTCTACGCAATCCTGGCCGGGCGGGTGCCCGGCATCTATGACAACTGGCCCAAGGCTCAGGCCCAGGTCCTCGGTTTTCAGGGCGCCCGGTTCAAGGGGTTTGCCACGCGGGTTGAGGCTGAGGCCTGGTTGAAGAACCCCACCTCCGGTCAGGGAAGGCCTGGCAGCGCCAAAAAAACGGACAGCGCTACGCCCTTGGCAGAAGCGGATGTCTTGCCAAAGGAGGGTGTGGTTTCCATCTACACCGATGGCGGCGCCCGCTACAATCCCGGGCCCGGTGGCTACGGCGTCGTCCAGATTTACAATGGCCAGCGCAAGGAGCTCTCCGGCGGTTTCCGGCTGACCACCAATAACCGGATGGAGCTGATGGGCTGCATCGTGGCCCTGCAGGAGTTGGAGCACCGCGACAAGCCGGTGGCCCTGTTTTCCGATTCCAGCTATGTGGTGAACGGGATCAGCAAGGGCTGGGCCAAGAGCTGGCGGAAAAGGGGCTGGGTCAAAACGGACAGGCAGCCGGCGGTTAATCCCGATCTGTGGGGACAACTGCTTGATCTTGTCGAAGGGCTGGATATTTCCTTCAACTGGGTTAAGGGACACAACGGCAATCCTTTTAACGAGCGCTGCGATGAGCTGGCTGTGGCCTCCTCCCGGCTGGAGGATCTGCCGGTGGATTCCGGGTATAAGGGTTGAAGACGGTGAGCGAAAAAGAGAGCCTTCTCATGGAAACCTGGCGCAGGCAGTTGGCCCAGGAATACCGCCATCTCTGCTGGTTGTACCGGGTGCGGCTTGCAGTGCCGCTTTTTGAGATCCGGGATGGTCAGAGCCGGGCCGGGAGCTGGGCGCCGGGGCAGGATACTCTCAGCCTGGCTTCCTGGCTGATCCGGGATCATTCCTGGGACGTGGTGCTGGAGGTGTTGAAGCATGAGATGAGCCACCAGTATGCCCAGCAGGTCATGGGCAGGGGGGATGAGATGCCGCACGGTCCGGCTTTTCAGGAAGCGTGTGATCGGTTGGGGGTGCACCCGGAATTTCGCATCTCCCAGGGGGCAATTCCGCGATTGCTCACCGGGGAGGGACACAATCCCGGCACCATGCTGAGCAAGGTGGAGAAGCTGTTCGCCCTGGCCCAGAGCGCAAATGTCCACGAGGCCGCCCTGGCCATGGCCAAGGCCAATGCTATTCTTCGCAGATATAACCTCGAGCGGATCGAACGCCAGGCGGCCACGGATTACGATTATATGATCCTCAAGCCCGGCGGGAAGCGGATCGCAGCCCACCAGCGGCTCATTGCTGGGATTCTCAAGGATTTTTTTTATGTCAACGTGGTCATTGCCAGGCAGTTCGAGGCTGCCAGCGGAGAAACCCTGCGGGTGATCGAGTTGACCGGCGCCAAAGAAAACCTGGCTGTGGCCGTCCATGTCTATCATTTTCTCATCCGCCGACTGGACTATCTTTGGCAGGAGTATCGGAAAAGCACGGGCGCTCTTGGGCGGGAGAAAAACTCCTACTGGCTCGGGGTGCTCAACGGCTTTCGGGAAAAGCTTACGATTCAAGATCGGGAGGGTATGCGCATAAGCGGCAACGAAACGGAAAGCAGCCTGATCTGCGCTTCGGATCCGGGGTTGATCCGCTATTACCGGGCCCGCTATCCCCGCCTCCGCACCGTACAACACAACGGACCCCGCGTGCATGCCGACATCTACCAGGCCGGGCAGCAGGAAGGGAAGCAACTGGTTATCCACAAGGGGGTCGAGGCTGAGGGGAATGGCGGCAACATGGGGCGGTTGTTGGCAGATGGGTAACAGGCGCCGTTCGCGGTGAGCTTGTCGCAGGGCTCAGACCGAACGGTTGTTCTTCGATTCTCTGTCTGTCACTTTTTTCAAAAGTGCCTGTAGGGTCCGGCTGGCTACTTTTTATCCTTCAGCAAAGCTCCGAGAGCGGCAAAGGGATTCGAGGTGGCGCCCGCTTCCTGTTTTTCTCCCGGTTTCAGCGCGCCATAGGAGTCGGCAACGCTCTGGCGGTCATGCTCGTTGTCATGGCAGTAGATGCATAACAGCTCCCAGTTGCTGCCGTCGGGCGGGTTGTTTTCGTGGTTGTGATCCTTGTGATGCACCGTGAGGTCGCGCAATTTTTTGCCGGAGAATTCCCGGCCGCACCTGCCGCAAATCCAGGGATACATCTTGAGCGCTTTTTCCCTATAGGTCTGGGCCCGTTTCTCCAACTCCCTCTGGGCATCGGACACCATCCGTCCTTGTCCGGTGTTTTTGATCTGTGATGTCATGAATGGGTGGTCCTGTGGTGAAAAATGGATTCCTGATTTTTTCTACAAATCTTCAATCCGCGATTTGAAAGCATCATACTCCGCTTTGATAAGTTTCCTGCCCAGCATCGCGACCTTGCCGCAATAGGCCGCGATATCTTGATCTTTCCGGGAGAATTCCTCAACCTTCTTTTCTTGCTTGGGGGAAAGGGTTTTATAGTCGTGGAGTTTTTCGGCAAAATAGAAAAAAATCAGGCCCGGGCCTACGAAAAGCCCAAGGGCGATGTTTTCAAGCAGCTCTTCATGGGGTGAACCAAAAAAAACCAGAAAAAGAGCCAGCAGGATGGCGCAGGATATCAGGGCAAGAAGAATCGGGATAAGGCGCTGATATTTTTTTTTGGTTTGGAGAACTTCGGTCGGCGGATCCTGGGTGATATTGATGTACATGGCTGCCTTCAGCCCGGACGAGGTGTCGCCTGGGTAATGTAGTTATTTTAACGAGACAAGGGGTTTTTTAACCAGCGTCGAACTTGTTTCGCAATCCCGCTGCGCGGTAAACAATTACAAAAAGAGGATCAGGGTGTCGGGGGGACGCCGACAAAAGAAAGCAGCAGCGCCAGGATCAATGTCTGAATGATCCAGCCGATGGCGCAGACTCCCACGGCCCGCCAGGTGCCAGAATAATCAAGGGCCTGCCTGACCGCGATGACCATGGCCACCAGCATCCAGACGGAGGCCGCGACAAAAACCACGGTACTCAATGCCGGGATGATGCCCAGTATCCGAATCAAACCGGGAGAACTGGAAAAGCCGGTGGTGCGCAGCAATTGGCCGAGATCGGCCTCGGTTTGCGGCTCCGGCAGAAATTTTGTGCCGATGAAATAGGTGAGATACGCCCAGAGATACCAGCCGACCAGGGCGCCAACTGTCCCGATCAAAATTCCGCCAAGTCCCATGGCGCTGATACTCCCCACCCCGGCGGCGAGACTGGAAAGAACAACAACCGCCATGGCCTGCCGCATTGTGCTTTTGTCCGCCTCAACCTCTTCATACAAATGGATATCCAATTTTGCCGCGCGAATCATCCGGTCCAGAAAAGTGGTCATCGTAGCTCCTTAAGGGTGTTGAATAGTGGGTCGGAAATGGTGATGTAAAGCCCGTCTTTCGGGAAATTCGGCAACTGCCTTGAAAGCCGCATCAAATGGGAACCGGGGTGTGCGGGTATCTTGTTTTTTTGTACGTGTCCAGTTATGTGTGAGAAAAACCCTTGATCCGGTGCATGGTTATTATTGTGACATATTAAGGGGATGTGCAAGTAATTTCACGACTTTGGCGCAGAATATGCCCTTCCTGTGTTCGCTTAAATCCATGCATCAGTCAAAAGTATACAGGTGATCCAGGCCTTGACTCCCCGATACCCGGCAGGGTATTTACCGATATTCGAGTATTTTTCATTATGGGGTTCACCAGTGATGTCCGAGAAGCATGCCAACACCAAACTACCGTGGGCGCCCGGGAGTTTTCCCCTGATGCTGGCCCCGATGCAGGGGCTTACCAACCGTGCCCTGCGCTCCCTGTTCATCGAAAGGGTTCGTCCCGATGTGGTTTTTACCGAGTTCGTCCGGGTGAAGGCCAGCGCCAAAAAGAATATCACCGAGAATGACCGGCAGGAGGTCGTCAGCGCCGAGGGCGGGGTGCCGCTGGTGGTGCAGTTGATCGGCACCGACACCGAGGCCCTGCTTGCGGCTGCCAATACGGTGCAGGGGCTTGGAGCCGAACATCTCAATATTAATCTCGGCTGCCCCTATGGCCGGATGACCAGCCAGACTGCGGGCGGCGCCCTGTTGCGCGAGCCGGTTGCCCTGGCGCGGATGCTTGCCCGATTGCGTGGGGAGATCCGGGGCAGCTTTTCCGTGAAGGTGCGCTCCGGGTTCGATGATCCGGCGCAGATTTTTTCCCTGCTGCAGATTTTTGCAGACAGCGGCATCGATTTTCTCGTGGTCCATCCGCGCACCGTGAAGCAGCTCTACAGTGGAGCCGCGGATCATGGGGTCACTGCGGAGGTTGTGAGTCAAACTATTTTGCCGGTTATTGCCAACGGCGATATCTTCAGCGAGGCCACCGGGAAGCGGGTTCTGATCGAGACCGGGGCGGCCGGACTGATGCTGGGTCGGGGAGCCATTGCCGATCCTCTGCTTTTTGAGCGCTTGCGCGGAAATTATCCCAGTGAATCAGCCCCTGCGGCCAAGGATGCCGAGCTGCGGGAATATCTGCATGCACTCCTGATCCGCTACCAGACGCTTTTTTGCGGTGAGCACCAGATTCTCTGCAAGATGAAGGAGGTGCTCTGCCATGTGCACGCCCCCGAGGTGAAGGACCTGGCGCGGCAGCTCAAGCGCAGCAAAAGCCTTGTCCAGTTCGAGACGCTGCTCACTTCATCATGAACAGGTTGTGCCGGGCTGCTTCCAGAATCGCGGCAACGGCCGGATGCTTGATGATCCGTTCCACCGAGATGGCGTAGTAGCGTTCCTTTACCGCCTGGGTTCGGCCGACAACCTCGACCCGATGCTGGCGCAATACTTCTGGTTCAATGACCGTGGGCGCCACAAAGACTCCGTCGCCTTCCTGGCCGAAGACATTGAGCAGGGCGTTGTCATCGAACTCCCCGGCAATGGTCGGCCTGATCCCGAGGGTGGCAAACCAGCGCTCCAGCGCGCTCCGGAGCGCGGTCATTTCCATGGGCAGCAGCATGGGCGCCTCGTGGAGCGATTGGGGGAAATCAGCCCGCAGTTTTCCGGCGAGTTTTTCCACCGCAAAAAAGGTGATGCCGCATTCGCCGAGCAGATGACTGTAGGCCTTGACGCTCAAGCCCGCCCGCAGCGGAGCATCGCTCAGCACCACATCCAGGGTATGCATGGCCAGTTCGGCGAGCAGGGCGTCTTCCTTGTTTTCAAGACACACCAGCTGTACCTGTTCCGGGAGTTGCAGGGCCGGTTCCAGCAGTTTGCGGACAATGAGTTTCGGCAGCACGTCCACGACTCCGGCCTTGAGGGATAATGGCCCGGCCACCGGCCTGCCGCGGATGGTGTCCATCATCTCCCTCCCCAGGGAGAAGATTTCGTCGGCATAGCGGAATACCAGACGCCCCAGATCGGTGGGTTCCAGGTTGCGGCCTACCCGCAGAAAAAGTTTGCCGCCCAGCACCTCTTCCAGTCGGCTGATCTGGGCGCTGACCGTGGACGGGGCCAGGCTGAGGCGGGAGCTGGCCGCAGTCAGACTGCCTTCGCGCATGACGGTCCAGAAGTAGAAAGGATGGTGGTAATTGAGCCATTCCATGAAGAGGCCTCATTTCGTTTATTTCGAATTATTTTAACCGCATTTTCTAATTGTTCAAACTATATCCGTGCGGTATCTTTTTTAAAATAAAAGTAAATCAAGGCGTCAGCCTGAGTTTTCGGGCCGGATTGCCGGAGTGGAAAGGGAGACATTATGAAAGTTGATAATTTGATCGCCAAGCACTGGCATCACCTGCCGATTGAGGAAGTGGCGGAGCTGTTGGAGTCGGACCGGGAGCAGGGGCTTGACCGGTTTGCGGTGGAACACCGCCAGAAGGAGTTTGGACCCAACGCCATCACCGCACAGAAAGGGCAGGGGCCGCTTATCCGTTTTCTGCTCCAGTTCCATCAGCCTCTGATCTATATCCTTATCGCTTCCGGGGTGATCACCGCGTTCCTTGGGGAGTGGGTGGATTCCGGGGTAATTTTCGGGGTGGTGCTGGTCAACGCCTTTGTCGGCTACATTCAGGAGGCCAAGGCGGTCAACGCCCTGGCTGCCCTGGCCAGGACCATGACCACCGTGGCCACGGTCTTGCGGCAGGGGGAGAAGCGGCAGATCCCGGCCACGGAGCTGGTGCCGGGTGACATTGTCTTTCTGCAGAGCGGCGACAAGGTCCCGGCGGATATGCGTCTCTTTCAGGTGCGTGATCTCCAGATCGCCGAAGCTGCCCTCACCGGGGAATCGGCACCTGTTGCCAAAGAACACGGGCTCCATGGCCACGAAACGGTCCTGGCTGACCGGCATAACATGGCCTATGCCTCGACCCTGGTCACCTATGGCCAGGGCAAGGGCATTGTTACCGCCACAGGGGACGCCACCGAGGTGGGCCGGATCTCCAAGCTGATTTCAGCGGCCGAAGCGCTTGCCACCCCGCTCACCCGCAAGATCAGCGAGTTCAGCAATGTGTTGCTCTACGTCATTCTGGGGTTGGCCGGATTGACCATTGCGGTGGGGCTACTCCGGGGCCAGACCTTCCTCGATATGTTCATGGCCGCGGTGGCTCTGGCTGTTGGCGCCATCCCCGAAGGACTGCCCGCCGCAGTCACCATCACCCTTGCCATCGGCGTTTCGCGCATGGCCAAAAAACGGGCCATCATTCGCAAACTCCCGGCCGTGGAGACCCTGGGCTCCACCACGGTGATCTGTACCGACAAAACCGGCACCCTCACCGAAAACCAGATGACCGTGCAGACGATCGTTGCCGGAGGCGTGGTGCATACTGTGACCGGCACCGGCTACAATCCCCTGGTCGGCGCCATCGATACGCTGGAGGACACCGCTGATCCCGGGATCTCTCCGGCTCTGCGGGAATGTCTGCTGGCCGGGTTTCTCTGCAATGACAGTCAGCTTGTCGAAGGGGAAGAGGGCTGGCAGGTACAGGGCGATCCCACCGAAGGCGCCCTGCTGACTGCGGCAAGAAAAGGCGGCATCGGTTCGGAAGCGCTAAGCGTTAACCCCCGGTTGGATACGGTGCCCTTTGAGTCGGAACATCAGTACATGGCCACCCTGCACGATGGTGGTCTTGGCGCCCCCCGCCTGGTGTATCTCAAGGGTGCGGTGGAAGCGGTTTTGGCCCGGTGCGTTACCCAGCTTGACCGGATGGGCAATCCGGTTCCCCTGCGTGTTGAGGATATCCAGGAGGCGGTGGAGAGTATGGCTGCCAAGGGAATGCGGGTGCTGGCCATGGCCCGCGCGGAGATGGGCCCGGAAACCTGGGCGATCCATCATGCCGATCTGCCGACAACCATGGTTTTTCTTGGTCTGCAGGGGATGATCGACCCGCCGCGGCCGGAAGCGGTGGAAGCGGTCAAGATCTGTCAGGCAGCCGGCATCCGGGTGAAGATGATCACCGGCGATCATCCGGTGACCGCCGCCGCAATTGCCGAACAGGTTGGATTGTATAGCCGGAGCACAGCTCGGGGGGCGGTGCTTACCGGCGCGGAACTCGAAAAATTATCCGACAGTGAATTTATCGATCGGGCCGGAGACACCGCGGTTTTTGCCAGGGCGACCCCTGAACAGAAACTCCGTCTGGTCGAGGCACTCCAGGCCAGAGGTCAGGTGGTGGCCATGACCGGCGACGGGGTCAACGATGCCCCGGCCCTGAAACGGGCGGATATCGGCGTGGCCATGGGCATCACCGGCACCGAGGTGGCCAAGGAAGCGGCGGACATGGTGCTTACCGATGACAACTTCAGCTCCATCGAGGCGGCCGTGGAAGAGGGGAGGGGGGTGTTCGACAACCTCACCAAGTTCATTGTCTGGACCCTGCCCACCAATCTTGGCGAGGGACTGGTTATCCTCACCGCTGTTTTTCTCGGTGTCACCCTGCCCATCCTGCCGGTGCAAATCCTCTGGATCAACATGACCACCGCCGGATTTCTCGGATTGGCTCTGGCCTTCGAGCCCAAGGAGCCGGGTATCATGCTTCGGCCGCCCAGGCAGCCGGATGCGCCGATCCTGGTCAACAGCGTGATTTTCCGAATTGGTCTGGTGAGTTTTTTGATGCTGGGCGCGGCATTTGGGCTTTTTTACTGGGAGCTGAAAGTCGGCGCTACCCTGGCTGAGGCGCGGACCGCCGCAGTGAATGCCTTTGTCATGGTCGAGCTGTTTTATCTGTTCAATTGCCGATCTCTTGAAAAATCCGTTTTCCGGCTCGGATTTTTCTCAAATCCCTGGGTGCTTGGCGGTGCGATCACCATGTTCCTGCTGCAGGTCGCGTATACTTATCTGCCGGTGATGAATCGCTTGTTCCAGAGCGCGCCCATTGATCTCGGTGTCTGGGGTCGGACCGCAGTAGCGGGCGTAGTGGTTTTTGTGGTTATCGAGATTGAGAAGAAGATGTGGCTCAGGAAGGGCAGGAAAGGACGGATTGGGGCCTGACCGTCTCCATTACACCATGAAAATTCATAATCCGTTGTAAGCTCATTACAGGGTGTCTGAACACCAAAACGGCACAAGAATAGGAAGCAAGCATGTTTGAAAGCATAACGGTCTGGTTGGTTGAAACCATCGGGACCTTGGGATATCCGGGCATCTTTCTGTTGATGGCGGTTGAAAGTTCGGCGATCCCTTTTCCCAGCGAATTGGTTATGCCCCCTGCCGGGTATCTGGTTTTCCAGGGCAAGATGAATCCATGGCTGGTCGTGCTGGCCGGCGGTCTGGGTTCTCTGATCGGCGCCTATGCAAACTACTATTGCGCCCTGCATATGGGGAGACCGCTGCTGCTCCAGTATGGCAGGTTTGTCGGTCTTGCCGAGGATAAACTCATAAAGACCGAGGATTTTTTCCGGCAGCATGGCGAAGTTTCCACCTTTGTCGGCAGGCTCTTCCCGGTTATCCGGCAATTGATCTCCATCCCCGCGGGGTTGGCGCGGATGAACCATTTCAGGTTTGCTTTCTATACGAGTGTGGGCGCCACAATCTGGTGCGCCATACTTGCCTGGATAGGTTTTGTCATCGGCGATAATCAGCAGCTCATCATGAGTATGTCCCGGCAGGCAAGCGTCTGGGCGATCGGCGGCGGGTTTCTGCTGCTGGTCTGTTATTTGTACTGGCACAAAAAATGGCGTGTCACAATCCCGGGTTGAAATCTTGCGGCCGCAACAGTTCGTCCCGGTAATCACACTGGGGATCAAACAATAAGGAGTCCGGCAATGAAGCATGTTCAGGCAATCACTCTTCTGTTCTTTATCTCTGTCATGGGCCTAAGCGGTTGTGATCAGGCCAAGGATCTGGCAACGGAAGCGGCGGAAAAAGCAAAACAGGATGTTGCCGCCGAGATCAGCAAGGCGATCAAGGGCGAGGATCAGGCTGAGAAAGAAGGCAGTGAGTCGAGCAAGGACGCTGAGAAACAAGAAGACGAGAAAAAATCAGCAGAAGGAGAAAAATAATGAAATGCCCGGTATGCGCCACGGTAAATTTGGTTATGACGGATCGGCAAGGGGTGGAGATCGATTATTGCCCGGAATGCCGGGGTGTGTGGCTGGACCGGGGGGAACTGGACAAGATCATCGAGCGTTCAGGAATCCAGGCCCAACCCCCGCGGCAGGAAGAGCGCGAAACACGGCAGCCTTCCAAGGATCACGACTATTATAAAAAGAAGAAACATAAGGGGTTGCTGGGGGAGTTGTTCGACTTTTAATTTCTTCCCGTAGTCAGAAAGCTGTTACCGGTTTCAATCCTCTTCATGCTGCCGTAATTTCAAATACAGTTCCCGACCCACCCAGGCGTCGGTGGCGGCGTACCGGATCTGGGTCGGGGTGAGAACATCCCTGGCCCAGTTCGAGGTTTGCGCCCCCTTGGGAATGCGAAAACCCAGTAAAACCGCGGCTAGCCCACGCAAGCCGTGGTTTTTTATCTCTGCTTTCTTGGCTATTCCGCCAAGATCCACAAATCCTGCCGGTTTGAACTGGGCCAGCTTGTGTAACTCCCTCAGGTCATAGGCTAAGGCAACCCCCGCCTTGATAATTTTCGGATCGGCCAGGATTGTGCGCAGGGGGCCCGGCAGGCCGAGAGGCTTCAACTGAAAGAGGTACACTTCTTTTTCTCCGGCCAGTTGCAGGAGCGAAGGCAGATAGCTTTCCCCCTTGTGATAGGCAGGCCGGGTTTCCGTGTCAAAGCCGAGAATCGTTTCCTTCATCAGGGCTTTTACGGCCGGACCCAACTCCTCTCTGGTGCGGATCACATGAACCGGACCTTCCCATCTCAGCATGGGGCATTCGTTGATTTCTTCCTTGGTCATCCGGTGGGCAAATCCGGGGCGCGGGTCGTTGGTGTGCATGGAGTCTATATACGGGAACCTTTGCTGGTTTGGGAAGGATTTTTTCCTCCGCCGCCAATTCCCCTTTCTCTGTCCTGGTTATTCGAATGCGGGCCAGCTGCTTGGATTGTGCCCTATATTTTACTTGACTTCATTTTTGAAACAGCCGTAGTCTTTTGAAAGAAGCGGGTTTTTGCCGGGTTATTTCAATTGGAAATGGCTGAAAAGATCAGGAGAGAAGAAAATGCAACCATGTGATTTTGTCGTGTTCGGAGCCCATGGCGATCTGGCCTCCCGCAAGCTGGTTCCTTCGCTCTACCAGATGGACAAGGCCGGGCTTCTGGAGCCGGACCTGCGGATTGTCGGGGTGGCGCGCCGGGAGATGAGCAGTGACGAATATATTGCCATGGCCAGGGAAAGTCTGGCGACCTTCATGAAGGATGAGGTGGATGGCGATATCTGGGCGCGGTTTTCCGGGCGTCTCCGCTATGTACAGATCGATCTTGCCAGTCATGATCAATACAGCAAGCTCTGCGAGATAATCGATCCGGTCGCGCGGATCATGGTCAACTACTGCGCTGTGCCGCCCTCCATCTACGGTGATATCTGCCAGGGGTTGGCCCAGGCCGGGCTGATCACGGAACAAACTCGGGTGGTCCTTGAAAAACCTCTGGGCACCGATCTCGCCTCCTCAAAGGTGATCAATGATGCGGTCGCTCAATTTTTTAAGGAAGAACAGGTCTACCGGATCGATCATTACCTGGGCAAGGAAACAGTGCTCAATCTGGTGGCGCTTCGTTTTGCCAATTCCATCTTCACCACCAACTGGGACAACACCACTATTGACCATGTGCAGATCACCGTGGCCGAGGAAGTTGGAATCGAGGGGCGCTGGGGGTATTTCGACAAGTCCGGACAGCTCCGCGACATGGTGCAGAACCACCTTTTGCAGATTCTCTCCCTGGTGGCCATGGAACCGCCGGTCACCCTGGGCAGCGAAAGCATCCGCAACGAAAAACTGAAAGTGCTGAAGGCGTTACGTCCCATCACCAGAGACAATGTCGAGGAAAAGACGGTCCGGGGCCAGTACTCCGCCGGGTTCCTCAAGGGCGGACCGGTGCCGGGTTACCATGAGGAGGAGGGGGGCAATCCCCGGAGTCATACGGAAACCTTTGTCGCCCTCCGGGTGGATATCGACAACTGGCGCTGGTCAGGCGTGCCATTCTATCTGCGAACCGGCAAGCGCATGACCAAAAAGCTCTCCGAGGTGGTGATCTATTTCAAGCGATTGCCCCACAATATTTTTCGGGAAAGCTACAAGAATCTGCCCTCCAACAAACTGATCATTCGTCTCCAGCCCAACGAGGGAGTGGAGATCGAGATGCTGAACAAGGTTCCCGGCATCGGATCAGGGGTCAAGCTGCAACGGACCACTCTGGACTTAAGTTTTTCCGAGGCCTTTGAGTCGGCACATGTTGCCGATGCCTATGAGCGGTTGCTCCTGTCGGCCCTTGAGGGGAGCCAGTCCCTTTTTATTCGCCGCGATGAGGTGGAGCAGGCCTGGACCTGGATCGATTCCATTCAGGATGCCTGGCGCACCAGCAACGATGCGCCCATGTCCTATCCGGCAGGGTCCTGGGGCCCGGTGGCCTCGGTGGCGTTGATGGCACGCGATGGCCGGGCTTGGGACGAGTAAACGTTCAGCAGCAACGCATCTGCGTCGTCATCGGTCTGCTCGTGTGCGATAGCACACTTCGCAGGCCTCTTCCTTGCATCTGCATTGCTGCTGGACGTTTACTTTTTTGAGCGTGTGTCGGTTTTTATTTGAATCGTTGCTTCGACAGGCTCAGCACGAACGGTATCTCACTGTATTAAGGCAATATCCGTTCGTGCTGAGCCTGTCGAAGCACCTGCTTGCAGCACGTTGCAAGTCACTTAGAAAATGAAACAGGATTTCCGGTTTCCGGTGAATGATCATGACAAATAAGGAAGCATATCATGCCTGAATTCAAGGAGTTTAAGGATTCCGCAACGCTGGTGGCGGCGCTGGCCGGACAGGTTGCCGATCTGCTGCGGGTTGGGATCAAGGCGCGGGGCAGGGCCAGCCTGGTGGTGTCCGGCGGCTCC
>JAHJTI010000296.1 GCA_018829945.1 Pseudomonadota bacterium
AAGTTGATAGAGCCAGGCCCCGAACTTGGTTTCATCTTTCAGCTTGTCTATCTGACGGAACACGGTGACAAAGATATCCTGGGCAAGATCCTTGGCTTCGTCTTCCTGCTTTACGTAGCCAAGGGCCAGGTTGTATATTTTCCTTTGGTAGAGCGTCACCAGCCGGTTAAAGGCTTGCTGGTCCCCCTGGCGGAAGGCGCGGACAAGTTCGGTTGCTTCTTGGTATGGCATCGTTATCCGCTTGCCCCGAAAAACCAGGGCTTATTTTTCCTGTATATTTTAAAGACAATTTGCCGGATAAAAAGTTCCAGTAAAGTGGGAAATACTCTTCGGTGCTTTTATCAAAGGAGAGGAGCAGACGAAACAAGTACCTTACGGAATTAAACAAAAAATGGGTTAAAAGAACAACAGGAAAGCGTAATGATCCGTGGTACATTGCGTTGGTTGGGCATTGATTGAAAGAATATTCCCCGAGTGAATATTCTGCTTTATTGCGGTGGTCAGGCGCTTTGTTCCCTTTTTTGGTGAGACTTTTTTATGATAGAAAAAATTGTAAGTGATTTGAAAAATATTTTTGTCTTCAAGGAAACCACCCAGGTTGGAGATATTGTCCTGATCGTGGCCGAGGGGATCATCTATGCCCTGGTCACCGGGATCGAGCGGGATTATGCCAAGAAAGATGAGTGGTGGCAGATACATTTGCAGTTGTTGACCATTCCTCCGCAAAAGATAGCCTGGACTTTGCGAACGCCGCAATTTACCGGGCAGGAAATATTTACAATGGGTGGTGAGCCGCGGTTTATCAAGGCTATAGATTTTGGTGGAGGCGGTGGCTTGGTGCAGGATAAAATCAGTGGGCAGATCGGTCCTGAGAAAAAGAAAAAGCCTTTTCTCAAGGTAATCAAATAGGCCGGGCGGCTCTTGTGTCAGGCGCTTTTGCGGCAGTCACTCATGACAAAGAAGTTCTCAACTCTCTCTATCATCTGCTTGTAGCAGTGGGGGCAATAGCCGTGTGAAAGCTGCACCCCGGAACGAACCGCCTGTTTTGCCCAGCCGTTGTATCTTTTTGTTTTGTGACAAACGCAGCAGATTATTTGCATGATCGGTTCCTTATTTGATCTTTGGCTAACTGATCGGGATAATTTTAGAAAAACTTAAGAACAGTTATGAAATATCCGTAGCGAGAGCTGTGGCTGGTAGATGGAAAATGGGGATGAGCATGGCAAGACCCGCAGGAGAAAGAGAGATTATCGCCCGTATTCGTCGGGCGGCAGGAAACTCGGACGATCTTGTCGTTGGGATCGGTGATGACTGCGCGGTATACCGAACCTATCCGGGCCGGGTCAGTCTGATCACCACGGATACCATGGTGGAAGGGGTTCATTTTGATTTGGCCTGGCATCCTCCGCTTGAGCTTGGCAGGAAGGCGGCGGCGGTCAATATCAGCGATATTGCCGCCATGGGCGGCCTGCCCCGTTTTGCCTTGCTTTCCCTGGCCGTGAGTCCGGCCACCGGAAGCCAGTGGCTGGATGCTTTCATGGCCGGGTTTCAAGCAGTGCTTGCCGAGCATGATGTTGTCCTGATCGGTGGGGATACGGTGCAAAGCGGGCATGAAAGCGTGTTCTCCATTACGCTTATCGGAGAAATGGCCGAGGGTGAGCTGGTTACCAGGAAGGGCGCCCAGGCCGGTGATGTGGTCCTGGTCAGCGGTTTTCTGGGCGAGGCTGCAGCGGGTTTGGCTCTGTGCCGGCTGGGACAGGGGCAAGATATTGCCTGGCAGTCCCTGGTTGCAGCGCATTTGGATCCTGTCCCTCAGGTGGCGCTTGGCAGGGTGTTGGCTGCCAGCGGCATGGTCAATGCCATGCAGGATCTTTCCGACGGTCTGGCCACCGATCTGGCCCATATTTGTGCGGAAAGCGGGGTCGGGGCGGTGGTGGCGGCGGAAAAGATTCCTCTTTCACCTGCACTGTGCAGGGCCGCGGAAACCTGCGATCATTCGGCGCTTGACTGGGCGCTTTCCGGAGGGGAGGATTACCACCTGCTGTTCACCGCTGGCGAGCAACAGGTGGTACCGTTGTGCAATCTGGTCAGGGAAAAAACCGGACGGGAACTTTTTGTTGTGGGGTACATTGTTGCGGATGGGGGGGTTTTTCTGGAAGAAGCCGGCCGACGCAGGGAGATCAGCTACCGAGGCTATGAACATTTTAGATAACAGAGTGGGCGCAGAGCATATTCAAGCCGCTTTTACCATGCGGATCACCATTGCGCCTGAGGATGGAGGCACTGCCTGCGACCTTTTGGCGATCCGCTCCGGGCTTGCCAAGAGTCGGGTGAAAGACGCCATGTGCAAGGGGGCGGTCTGGCTGACCGGTAAAAGGGGAGGGCGGAAACGGTTGCGGAAGGCTACCTTTCAGCCCGTGTCCGGCGATATTCTTGAATTGCATTACGACGCGCGGCT
>JAHJTI010000069.1 GCA_018829945.1 Pseudomonadota bacterium
ATAATTCCACCTTCCGTTGATGATTTTTGGAGCTTTTCCGCACCGTGATAAAGGTTTCGCAGAGATTGAGTCCGCCGCCCACGGGGTCCATGTTCTGCAACTGGCCCTTCATGAGTTTCTGATCGCTCATGCCTGCATGATACGCTCTGGTCTGGAGGGGAATCTGACGACCAAAGCCGTGCACGGTATAAACCGCTTCTGGATGGATGAAATCCGTCAGCTTGGCCGTGACCACACTGGTGACGTCCCCGGAGATGACATCGACGAAATCCCCTTCGGAAACCCCCATCTTGCCTGCCTCCCGGGTGTTGATCCACAGGGTGTTCTGCGGCATCATCTCATTGAGCAGGGGGTTGTTGATGGTATGGCTGTGGGCGTGCAGCGGTGAGCGGCCAAACACCAGACGATATTGCCCTTTCGGCGGCTTGGGCGGACTCACGTATGGCTTCCAGGAAGGGAACCCCCATTCGGTAAGCTTCTGGCTGATGATTTCGATCTTGCCGGAGGGTGTCTTGAATTTGCCATCCAGTTTGTCCCGATCGTACATCACCGGTTTGTCGGCGTATTCAACAAAGCCCTTCTTCTCGAAATCGGCCAGGGTGAAGCCGGTGGGTTCCAACTGCCAGGCCCAGAGCTCCGGCATGGTGTTGTGCGGGAAGTATTGATCCAGTCCGAGCCGGCTGGCCAGTCCCTTGATGATGCTGTAGAGGTCGAGGGTGTCCGCCTGTGGCTCAACGGCTTTGTTGCGCATGATCAATCGGGGTTTCATTCCCTTTTGTTGGGCAATCATGCTGTCGCGTTCCAGATAGGTCGATTCAGGCAGGATCACATCGGAATACCAGCCGAACTCGCTGTAATGGGTGTCGATGGAAACGATGAGGTCGCAGTTGTCCAACGCCTCCTTCTGGGCCTGTGGATCGGGAAAACAGGCGAAGGGATCGTGCCGGACACAGATGATGCCCTTGATCGGATACGGGCTGCCCGTGGCCATGGCCTTGTAGAAAAGATGGAAGAGTCCTGGGCCTTTTTCGAACTGTTTGTAAACGTCTCCCACTCCGTCGGCCCTTTTGGCGGTCGGCTTGGGCGAGAGTTCGTTGAGGGCGCGTGGGCCCTTGCCGCCGCAGTCCCCGGCACCTTTTGCAAAGACAAGGCCGCCTTCGACCTCGATATTGCCCATCAAGGCGTTGAGGCAGTTCAAGGCCCGGCTGGCGTAAAAGGAGTCGTTGTATCGGGAGAGCATCCAGCCCGGATGGAAGATGACCTTGGGCCGGTCGGCAATGAGCTGATCGACAAGTTCGTGGATGTCTTTTGCCTTGATGCCGCATTCCTTGGCCGCCCATTCAGCCGAGTAATTTTCCACGAAGTAGGCCAGTTCGTCAAAACCGGTGGTATAGCGTTCCACAAATTCCGCATCATAACCCTCGGCCTTGATTATTTCGTGGATCAGGGCCAGGGCCAAGGCATAATCCGTGCCGGGTCGGACCTGGAAGAAATTGGTCGCCTTGATTCCGGTCAGGGTCTGGCGTACATCAACGTAAGTGAGCTTGCCGCCCTTGTCCAGCATGTCCATGACCTGGTTGACCTCGGCCGGCCGCAGGGAAGAGAGGATGTTGCGGCCGAACAGCACCAGATGTTTTGCGTTCTTGATGTCATAAATGAAGCCTTTGCGGCCCAGTCCGAAAAGCGAGATGCTGGCATGGTGAACGTTCCGGCCGCAGGCGCTGTCGTGATTGCTGTAGTTGGGCGAGCCCAGAGCGTGGGTGAAGGCCTTGACGAGATCCTGAAACGGGCCGCCTCGGGAACTGGCCATGATCGCTTCCGGACCGTGTCGTTCAATGATTGTTTTGAGCTTGTCCGCGATGTAGTCAAGAGCGAATTCCCAGCTCACCGCTTCCCAGCGCCCAGCTCCACGCCCGCCTCGTCTGATTAACGGTTGTTGCGGGCGCTCCTTGTCGGCCACCAGGGAAGGTCCGGCCGACCCCTTGGCGCACAATGCTCCTTTCAGGATATGTTGGTTGCCCTCGAGCCACTTTACTGTGTTGCCCTCGACTTCGACCCGGATGGGGCAACGGACGGTACACATGCCGCACATGCTCCAGACTGATTTTTTCATGGTGATGACTCCTGTGGATGTAGCGTGCCGTGCCTGGGTCAATTGCCCAGCGCGGCGGAAACCTTCTGTTCCAGCTCGCTTTTGTCGATGGGTTTTACACAGTAATCAGCAGCGCCAAGGTGCAAGGCCTGCCGGGCAGTTTCAATGGTCGGATAACCGGTCAGCATAATGACCCGGATTGTCGGGGTGGCTCGCTTGAGTTCTTTCAGCATGCTGATCCCGTTGGTTTTCTTTAAATTGATGTCCAGGATTGCCAGGTCCACCGGGTTTTTCTCGGCATACTGCAATGCTTCCTGTTCGTCGGTGAAGATTGTTACCTGATGTCCTTTCCTGGTGAGTATTTTTTGGGTCAGTACGGCGGCATCCAGGACATCATCCAAGACGAATATATGTGCCATACGGAGACCCTCTCTTTATGTCGTAGGGTTCTGGGCCAAGGTGTAGTTCTTGGCCAGGGACCAAGTCCGGTTCCACGGCATGATAGGGAGGAGTGCACCGCGAAACCGGACCTGGACAAATTGCGTTAGTACAGTCCCAACAGTTTAAGGCCCAACAGGATCAAGCCAACGCAGGCAACGCGCTTTACCACCAATGGGCTCAAGCGTTTAGCGATCTGTGGGCCGAGGTAGCCGCCCAGCAACGCTGCCGGAAACATGGAGAGAAAAAGAAGCAGATCGAAATTGCCGAACTGCATGTGCCGGATGGTAGCCATGCCGGTGTTGAAGAAAATGGCAAGAAGAGAACTGCCGACCACGATATACATGGGCAGTCCCAGAGCGACGGTCATCAACGGAACCATGAACGGGCCGCCGCCGAAGCCGAACATCGAGGACATTATGGCGATGAGAAAGCCACCCAGGCAGCCGACCCACATGTTGACTTCAAACTCGTGACCCCAAAAATCTACTTTCATAACGGATTCCTCCTGATTGTATTCTTAGTTGGCGCCTTTGGCAGCGGCTTCTTCGGCCCGTTTCTTGAACTCTTTCAGGATGGCCTGTTCCTTTTTGTTCTTTTCAAGATAGCCCGGGGTGGTCTGCCAGTACATCAGGCCTGAAAGTACCAGCAAGATCCAGCCGAAGGCGAACTTGAACTGGTCCAGGGTGATCAGCTCGGTCAACTTGGGGCCGATGAAGCCGCCCACCAGCATGGCGCAGCCGATGCCGACGCCGAGTTTCCAGTTGATGAATTTGATCTTGGAATAGTTGTAAATGCCGGAACCCTGGGAGAACAGCACTGTGGGCATAACGGTGCCGGCCACGATGGTATGGGGCAGTGCCGGGAAAATGGAAACCAGGATGGGGTTGAGAATGAAGCCGCCGCCCGCGCCCATCAACACACCGAAAATAGCAATGGCCAGGGTGAGAAGGAAAGGCCAGAGAAGATTGATGCTGGTGCCTGCAGTGTCAAGGTAAACGGTGGGAAAAGTTTGGATGTTATCGAAACTTGCCACCTCGCTTTTGGCTTTCGTGACAGTTTCCTTGTCGCCTTCCTTGATGCGCTCAGTGACTGCGGTGACAACAACGTTGTATTTGCCCGGGGCCAGCCCGGTGCGGAGTTTCATTTTGGCGGTGTAGATGCCCTCGGGCGTAGTCTCAACAGAGGCGGCCAGCAGGTTGTTCACGCTGCGGAAGCGGCCTTTCACCAGTCGCATGGACTCGCGTTTGGTTTCTTTTTCGTCCATGGCATCCAGCAAATCGCCGCGGGAGCCGAGGATACTGGCCATGATGGTGGCCTGGTAGCTGTCAATTTTGATCTTGGCCGGTGCGCTGTAGGCTGCGTCGGCGCCGATCTTCTTCATTACTTCGGAATACTTCCAGCCGCTGCCCTCGGCCTTGGCCGTTTCGAGCTCCGGCGCCATATCCTTGGGCACAAAAATCTTGTAGAATGCCGGCATCTCATTGGTCAGGTAAAACTTGTAGGGGATTTTGCCGGTCTTTGGGTCTTTTTTGCTGTCGAAGCGATTGGACCGCACCTTTTTGTCCGCGGCATAGACCTCGACATACACCTGGGCGCCTGCCGGAGCCTGACCGGTGACGGTGATCTCGCCACCGTTGCTAAGGGAGGGTTTGTCGAGAGTAATTGTTGGAGCAGCGGGCTCCTCTTTGGCTTGGGCCTGTGGGACGATGGGCAAGGCCATCATCACCAGGGCGAGTAACGGCAACATACTGAACTTGACTTTCATACCATCCACCTCCTGTCTGAAATGAAAATGTATTAAGAAACGGCTTAATCCCCTAGTTCCCCCTGTTGTGCCGCTGCACCTCCTTTGTGAATTTCACTGTTTGACAAGTGCGGACGTATTGTTGAAATATGGACGTTCGCTCCTGATGCGCTGCGGTTTTGGTTCTGGAGGTTGCGCAGACCTCCTTTAATAATGATGTAGCAATAATAATGCCGCCTTGAAGAGGTGGGAGTGGTATTGTTCGTATCGTTTTGATTATGTGTGAGTATTTGTTGTTTTTGTCGAGGGAGAAAAAGTGAAAAATTGGAGAGAATCCGACTGGGATGTGCCTCAAAAAATATGCACCGCATCTTTTTTGAGGCACCAGGCTGTTTCGTTGGGAAGTAGCAGGCGATGCAGGGGGATCAGTCAGGTTGGGACCGGAATTTTTCAGCAGCAAGGCCAAACCGGCGCATGAGCTTTTGGAAGGCTTGGCGGTTCATGCCGCTTGCCTGGGCGGCAGCCGTGACATTGCCGCCATTTTGCTGCAGGGCGTGGGTCAGGTACGTGGCGGAAAAGTCTTCCACAATGCGCTGTTTGGCAACGTTGTAGTCCAGAGAAATCAGCTCCCCGTCAATGAGGCGGGGAGCGGTGGCTTCCGGTTCGGGTTCGGTGAGTTGTCCGGCGGAAATGGGGCTGTCTTCGGCCAACAAGACCGCCCGCTTGATGACATTCTGCAGTTCCCGGACATTGCCTTTCCAGGTCCGTTTCACCAGGGACGGAATAGCATCCGAAGCAAAAACTACGGTATCGCGGTCATATTCTTTGGCAAAGGTCGTGAGAAAATGCAGGGCCAGGGGCGGGATGTCTTCCGGGCGTTGCCGAAGGGGAGGCATGGTGATGGTGACCACGTTGAGGCGGTAGAAAAGATCTTCCCGGAAAAGTCCCTGACGTATTTTTTCTTCCAGGTCCTGATTGGTGGAAGCCAGCACCCTGACGTCCACGGTCAGGCTTTTTGTCTGACCCAGAGGCATGATCTCTTTTTCTTGAAGAACCCTGAGCAGCTTGGTCTGGAGGGAGATGGGCAGATCGCCTATTTCGTCAAGCAGGATGGTCGAACCGTTGGCCTCAAGAAACAACCCTTTTTTGTCGTGGGTTGCCCCGGAAAAAGCGCCCCTGGCATAGCCAAAAAGTTCGCTTTCCAGGATGTGTTCGGGCAGGGCAGGACAGTTTACCGTGACCATGGGTTTCTTGTTTCTTGCGCTCAGTCCATGCAGGGCTCGGGCGGCAAGCTCTTTGCCCGTTCCTGATTCGCCTCGGATCAGGACAGTGACATCGGTGTCGGTAAGCCTGCTGATCAGCTCATACACCTTCTTGATTTTTGAGGAAGCGCCAATGAATCCGGGAAAGGGTTCCCGCTCGGCCAGCCGACTTTGGAGTCTGCGATTTTTTTCAAGAAGGCAGAGGTGTTCCAGGCAGCGTTGCAGGATATGGAGCAGGTGATCATTGTCAAAGGGCTTCTGGATAAAATCATAGGCCCCGCTCTTCAGGGCGATAATGGCGGACTCCACCGTACCGTAGCCGCTCATCATGATCACGGCGATGGCCGGATAGCGGTCCTTGATTTTTTGCAGGAGCGTCAGGCCATCCAGGCCGGGCATCTTGATGTCCGTCAGTACAACGTCCGGTCGCCAGTTTTCCAGAATCTGCCAGGCGTTTTCGCCGGAAGAAGCGGTCTTTACCTCGCAGCGGCATTTTTTGCGCACTATCCGCTCAAGCATGGAGAGCATGTCGAGGTCATCATCAACGATGAGAACCGAGGCGGCAAACTCCCCTTCCGGGCAGGCAAAATTTTGTTGATCATCAGCCAAGCAGTCGTCTCCGGGAAAAGTCACGGTGGGATATGTTTGTGGAGCAGTTCTTCAATGATTGCACCATTTTTCCTGAAAAATCAACATCTTCTTGTATGTTTTCCGGCATGGTTTCACGGGATATCGCTTGCGCAGGCCGGGACAACCTGCTAGTTTTATTGATGCATTTGTACATTCCAGCCAACAGATACGTGCGTAGCGGCACAGCATCTGTTTCGGGTTCTCGTTATGCTGTTGTGCACGGTTATACTTCTGTGGTGGAGGTTTCCGGATGAAACGATATGCTTTCCTGATCAGCACCTTTTTTCTGTTTTGTTGGAGCGGTCCGGCCTGGGCGGTTCAGGGGCATGGGCAGGCGGAAGGCCCGGTGGTTCACCTGATGGCACACCTCCTGTTGTTTGTGGCTCTGCTGCTTTTACTGTATGTGCTGCACACCAAGCCGCCTGATACCGGATTGTCCTGGAAATCCCTCAAGCTGTCGCTTATTTTTTTCCTTCTCTGGGATCTGGATCATCTGTTCATCCACTGGTTTGCCGGAGACATGTATCACGATATCAAGGATTTGGGCGGTAGTTTGGTGGAAGATTATTTTGTCGCCCCCCGAACCCCGCTTAATTTTTTCTATTACCTTGGCCGGTTTGATCACCTGCTCTGTGTTCCGGCCCTCTGGTTTTTCACCGTTGCGTTGCGCGATTTTTGTGAGGTCATTGAAAAACGGCGGCAGAGCGGTGCCGGGCAGGTATCCTGATGGAAGAAGTCTTCAGTTTTCCCCTGTTTCCCGTTTATCTGGTGGATTATCTTGGCGCCACCGTAATGGTTTTTCTCGCTTTTTGCGCCCTGTATTTTGCCCGGCGTCTCACCCGGGTGGAACCGAAAAATATCCTCTGGGCGTATTTTTTCTGGTTTTCTCTGGTAATGGTGATCTTTTCCATTTCCCGCGGGGTGGGACACCTTCTTCCGTATGTGTTTCGAATTGCCAATATTTCTGAGTTGTGGGATGTTCTCGATCCTTACAGCGGCGGGCTGAACACCATCGCCCTTTGCGGGGTGGCGATCCTTACCCTGCACTACCACAGTACAGCGGTGCTCATCGACAGGGCCAAAAGCGACGCGCTTTCCCTGGAGATTGCCAACGACAGGCTCCGAGAGGCGCACGCCGACTTGTCCCGCCTGAATCAGACCCTGGAGCAGCAGGTTGAAGAACGCACCCACGACCTGCGGTTGTCCGAGGAGAAATTCCGCGGCTTTTTCGAAGGCTCCAAAGACATGATTTATTTTTGCGATGCGGGAGGAAGGCTCTGCGATATCAACGAAAGCGGTTTGCGTCTTCTCGGGGTTGAGCGGCGGAATGATATTGTCGGCCAACCACTGGCCGAGTTTTTTCTCGACCGGGAGCGAGGAGCGCAATACCGTGCCCTGCTTGCCGCCGATGGGCAGGCCAAGGATTTCGAGGCGGAATTTGTCGGCAGGGAGGATGGGCCTTTATATCTGATGATCACTGCCTCGGCCATTACGGATCGGGCGGGTGTGACTCAGGGCTATCAGGGGATAGCCAAGGATCTCACCCACTTTAAGAAGATGATGGAGCAATTGGTGCACTCCGAAAAAATGACCTCGGTGGGCCAGCTTGCCGCAGGCGTTGCCCACGAAATCAATACTCCGCTCGGGATCATCCTGGGGTATGCCCAGCTCCTGGAAGAGGATTTCCCGGAGCAGACCGAGGTGCACGAGACCTTGAAGATCATCGAAAAACAAGCGAAGATCTGTCGGAGGATCGTTGCCGATCTGCTGAATTTTTCCCGCCAGACTCTGGAGCACAACAAGTTGTATGGTGACATCAACCAGAGCCTTGGGGAAGTGTTGGCCATTGTCAATCATACCCTGAACATGGACCATATTTTTGTCCATCCGTGTCTGGCCGAGAATCTGCCCAGAACCTGCTTTGACAACGAGCGGCTGCGTCAGGTTTTTGTCAATCTGCTGACCAACGCCCATCATGCCATCGGCAGTGAGGGGATCATCGGAGTGTGGAGCCGCTGGCATGAGGAAAGCGGGCAGATAGAAATCATTATCGGCGATTCAGGCTCCGGCATTCCTGCGGATCAGCTTGGTCGTATTTTTGACCCTTTTTACACCACCAAAGGCGTCGGCAAGGGAACCGGGCTGGGATTGTCCGTGTCTTTCGGAATTATCCAGGACCATAAAGGGAGGATAGAGGTTAAATCCCCCCCCCTGGAACCGGAGCTTGTTGCCCTGGACATGCATACGACCTTTCACATCTTTCTGCCGGTTGTGTGTGCCGGTCAGGAAAAGGAGGCATAGCGAGGTGGCGCAGATACTGGTGTTGGACGATGTGGAGGATGCCGGGATATTGATCCGGAGGATTCTTCAGAAAAAAGGACACGTGGTGCATGTGTTCCATGACGAGGATGAGGCCCTGCGGTTCACCGAAAAAAATCCGGTGGATCTGGCGATTCTCGATATGAACCTGCCCAAGATGGATGGCCTTGACGTGCTGTGCGAGATGCAGAAGTCGCTACCGAATCTGCCGGCTATAATGCTGACCGGTCTGCCCGACATCAAGACGGCTCAGCAGGCGTTTGCCCTGGGAGCGACAGCGTATTGCGCCAAGCCTATTGATAAGGACAGGCTGGAAGAGCGGGTTGCCGATGCCTTGATGGAGGGAGCGCATTCAGCAAAGCTGTGAGTAAACGGCCAGGTACAATGAATTGCGCGGGGGACTTCCGGTTCAGGCCTTCGGAGAAGCGGAGCGGAGAATATCCGTAAGCAGGATGCGTTTGTCCGGGGCCAGGTCGTGTTCCCGGCACCAGGCAAGATTGAGATCGGCGAGACGGGTGTTGAAGCCATTCATGAACAGGAGTTTTTCCGGGGTAAAGGCATAATTGTCCGGAAAATTCAGCGGACAGGCCGAGACCTCTATGGTTTCAAGCTCATCGTCCACATAGGCCAGGGGCAATCCCTGGGTCCGGCAGATGACGGGCCGGGCCGCATAGATGCTGCAGAGGTCATCATTGAGCAGGGGGCAGCGGTCGGTGTCTTCAAGATTGCGTCGAAGGTGATTGTGATCGGCCGATGGCAGGGCATCAATAGTTTCATGGACGATGGCCGCCTCAATGGGCAGTACGCTGAAGGGCAGGCAACAGGAGGCGCAACCCGGACCACAGGAGGTGAGCCCGGCATGCATCTGTGCTACGCGGTCGATCTCCGCGTCAAGGTCTTCAAGCAGTTGTCGGTAGTCTTGGATGCAGGTCATATCATTAATGGTGTAGTCAAGAAAAAAGGGAATCAACCGCATGCGGCTGATTCCCTTTAGAATTTCTGGCGTCCCCAACGAGATTTGAACTCGTGTCGCCGGCGTGAAAGGCCGGTGTCCTGGACCGGGCTAGACGATGGGGACTAATATCCATACAGTATAAATGGTGGGTCGTGCGCGATTCGAACGCGCGACTCTCTGCTTAAAAGGCAGATACTCTACCGGCTGAGTTAACGACCCATCCTGTAGGAAAAAGCACTTTTACAATAGTCGGTTTTCCGTGTCAAGTCTTTGCTTTCTTCTTTTTTATTTTTTGCATAGGCATCTCCATTGTCGGTGTGGCGGATAACGGCCTGAGCTTGTGTAATTATTAGTATTTTCCGTCCGTAGATTCGATGCTTAAATAGCTTGTGGCACTGGCCTTGGTCTGCTATATTTTTTGGTTTGCTATGGGCTGCGATGGGCTTCTGTCTTGATCGGGGCTTTTTTTTCTGACTTTTTACTTTTTGGTGCGGTATGGGATTGTTGGCCAGATCGGCAAGTTTTGTTCGTTATGCGGTGGAAGGGGAATTGCCTGCGAACTTTTGGGAATTCGCCGCAGAGCGGATCGTCAGACATTCCTTCCGGGATATCGATGAAAGCTACGAAGAGCGGTCCGTGGGCTGGGTTTCCGTACTCAACATGTTTGACAGCGAGTTTGCCTATGCCTCGTACGCGGCGGCGGATCATGTCGTGCTTTCCCTGCGTGTGGATGAGCGGAGGGTCTCGCCCAAGGTGCTCAATAAGTTCTGTCTCAAGGAAGAGGAGCGGCTTAAGAAAGCGCGGCAGATTCCCAAGCTGGCCAGGGCACATCGGGTGGAGATCAAGGAGAGCGTCCGCCTGATGCTGATGAAAAAGGCGGCGCCGACTCCGGCGGTGTATGATCTCTGCTGGAATCTGGCTGAGGGAACGCTCCTGTTTTTTTCCACCAGCCAGAAAGCCCAGGAATTGCTGGAGGAATTTTTCAAGGAAACCTTTGATCTCAGCCTGATGCTGCAGGTGCCCTATCTCACCGCCGAGCATCTGCTCGACGGTCCCGGACGTGAGGCACTGGCCGATGTCACTCCCGCAATCTTCATTTGAATATAGAGGCTTAGACGCATGGATTTAGTTGATCTCATTGACGAAAAACGATTCTTAGGTCAGGAATTTCTTACCTGGCTCTGGTTCAAAAGCGAGGAGCGGGGGGGAACCATCTTTCTTCCCGAGGCGGGAGAGGATATCCAACTGGTTTTTGAAAAGCACATGATGCTTGAGTACGGCGAAGGCGAGAATCGCGAGAAGTTGATCTGCCGCGGATTGATGACCGAGCTGCAGGAGGCGCGCACCGGGCTGGCCATGGGCAAGAAACTGGAGCAGGCCCGCATGCTGCTGACCCGGGGGGAGTACGAGTGGAATCTTTCCTTCAAGGCCACCCTCATGGAATTTCGTAATGTGAAACCACCCAAGACCATGGGGTCTTCCGAAGAGGGCAACGATCCCGAGGCGGTTGAAGGCAGGCTTCTGGAACATGTCAGCCTGCACGAGATGGTGGTGCGCACTGTGGATCATCTGTTCCGGATGTTCCTCGACCTGAGGATCGGACCTGCATGGGAGCCGGAACTGACCCGGATTCGGGTCTGGGTTGGGAAAGCAAAAACGTAACCGCACAGCAGCATCGCATCTGCTTCGCAGTCTCGCATGCTCGCTTAGCTGTCACCGGCCTGCTTATGTGCAATAGCACACTGCGCAGGCCTCTTCCGCGCATCTCCGGCACTGCTGCGCGGGTACTATCCGGGGGGTAGAAGTTTTCCGCTGATGAATGATTACGTAAAAGAGACACACTGTCCGGCGCTGTTGTCCCACGCCCTGACAGGATAAGGGAGAAAACATCATGGAGTTTGAAACTGTCATCGGTCTTGAGATCCACGCCCAGCTCAAAACCAACAGTAAGATTTTCTGCGGCTGCACCACCGCTTTCGGCAACCCGCCCAACACCAATACCTGTCCTGTCTGCCTCGGCATGCCGGGAGTTTTGCCGGTGCTGAATAAAAAGGTGGTAGAGTACGCCATGAAAATGGCCATTGCCACCAACTGCGTTATCGGCCCGATGAATCAGTTCGCCCGCAAAAACTACTTTTATCCTGACCTGCCCAAGGGGTATCAGATATCCCAGTTTGATCTGCCCATTGCCGAGCATGGCTGGGTGGAGGTGAAGGTGAACGGGAAAACCAGGCGCATCGGCCTTACCCGTATCCACATGGAGGAAGATGCCGGCAAGCTCATCCATGACGAGCGCGAGCCTAAAAGCTACGTGGATCTCAATCGGACCGGCGTCCCGCTCATCGAGATCGTCAGCGAGCCGGACATCCGTTCGCCGGAAGAGGCTGCGGCCTATTTGAAAAAACTGCACGCCATCCTGCGTTACCTGGATATCTGCGACGGCAACATGCAGGAGGGCAGTTTCCGCTGCGACGCCAATATCTCGCTCAGGCCCTTGGGGCAGAAGGAGTTCGGCACCCGCACCGAGCTCAAGAATATGAATTCCTTTAAAAACGTGCAGAAGGCGCTGGAGTTCGAGGTGCGGCGCCAGCGTGATCTGTTGCTGGACGGCGAGAAGATCATCCAGGAAACCCTGCTCTGGGATGCGGACCGCAACGTGACCAACTCTATGCGCTCCAAGGAGGAGGCCCACGATTACCGGTATTTCCCTGACCCGGACCTGGTGCCGGTGGTGATCAGCGAGAGCTGGATCGAGGAGATTCGTGCGACCCTGCCCGAGCTGCCCGATGACCGGAAAAAGCGTTTCAGCGAACAACTCGGGTTGTCGGACAATGACGCTGCGGTGCTCACTTCTTCAAAGGAACTGGCCGACTATTTCGAGGCGGCGTATGCCCGGTATCCCAACGGCAAAAAGCTTGGCAACTGGTTGATGACCGAATTGATGCGGTTGATGAAGGGCGAAGAGGCCATGGACATCAGCCAGTGCCCGGTGTCTCCCGAGAATCTCGCCGCGCTGCTGGTCATGATCGATGCAGGCACCATCAGCGGCAAGATCGCCAAAACCGTGTTTGAAGAGATGATGCTCTCCGGCAAGGACCCCGAAAGTGTGGTCAAGGAGAAGGGGCTGGTCCAGATGAGCGATCAGGGCGAGATAATGGCCATGGTCCAGGAGATCATCGCTGCCAATCCCGAGCAGGCTCAGCAGTTCCGAGAGGGCAAGACCAAGGTTATGGGGTTTTTCGTGGGTCAGCTCATGAAGCAGACTGGGGGCAAGGCCAATCCGGGGATGGCCAATGAGTTGTTTGTGAAGGCGCTGGCGGAGTAAAGAGATAGCCACGAAAACCACGAAAGGACACGAAAGTATTGAGAGAAAAGATCGTTGAAAAAGATCTTGTTTATGCGATTAATGCCTGTGTGTTCGAGGTGTATCGTCAGCTCGGTCATGGTTTTTTGGAAAAGGTGTACGAGAATGCCCTGGTAAGGGAGTTTCAGGCTAGGGAGATTGCCGTGGAATCGCAGGTGCCCTTTTCTGTGAGATACAAGGGAGTGATTGTCGGAGAATACTGCGCTGATCTGGTGGTTGATGACAAAGTCATCGTCGAGGTGAAAGCAGTAGAACGGTTGCACCCGGCCCATGAGGCGCAGATTCTGAACTATCTTAAGGCGACCGGCAAAAAGATCGGTCTGCTGGTGAATTTCACCCATCCCAAGGCAACCGTAAAGCGTTTTGTTCTTTAATTTCGTGCTTTTCGTGGGTTTCGTGGCCAACTATGAATCAATCCGACTGGCAGAAAAAGGGCGACGGCCACCGGCAGCGGTTGCGGGACAGGTTTCTGGACCACGGCCTGGACGGTTTTACCGATGCCGAGGTGCTGGAACTGCTTTTATCCATGGGGACCCCTCGTAAGGATTGCAAGGAGAGTGCCCGGTTGCTGCTCAAGCGGTTCGGGAATCTGGCTCTGGCCCTGGATGCCAGTCAAGCGGAGCTTGAACTGGTCGAGGGTGTCGGGCCGAAAAACGGGTTTGCCCTGCATTTTGTCCAAAGTGTGGCTCGGCGCTACCTGCGGCAGCGATTGGTGGCCAAGGAGTATCTTCGCTCCTCCCGCGAGGTGGGCGAATATCTGGTCCATTCCATGCGCGGTCTCAAGCGTGAGGTGCTGATGGCGGTGTTTCTCGATGCTTCTTTGGGGATCATCGATACCCGTTTGGTGGCGGAAGGAACCCTGGCCAGCAACACCGTGCACCCTCGGGAGTTGATCAAAATGGCCCTGGAGCACCATGCTGCCTCGGTGGTCATCGCCCATAACCATCCCTCCGGCAGCCTGACCCCTTCGGCCGAGGATACCAGGCTCACCCGTCATCTCTTTATTGCCCTGGGTTTTGCCGGAATTCAGCTTCTGGACCATCTCATTGTGGGGGAGGGAGAACAGCCTTTCAGCTTTGCCGACCATGGGTTGCTGGCGGATATTCGCAGCCGGAGCCGGTCGGTTCTTGCCGGAGAATGACGGTGACCATACCTCCTTCCGTTTTTACTCCTGTTACCGGCGAAGAGCCGCCCTCCCTCTATCTCCATATCCCTTTCTGCAAGAGCAGATGCGCATACTGCTCCTTCAATTCCTATGCCTGCCAGTCTCCGCCTGCTGCATATCTCGCGGCTCTTGCCGACCAGATCCGTTATTGGAGTGGACATGCGTGGTGTCGGGAGCGAACCTTTGCCACCCTGTTCATCGGCGGCGGCACTCCGACCATCTACAGCGGCAGCGAGTTGGCCGGTCTGGTTCGACAATGCCTGGAATCGTTTAATTTCAGCAAAGATCCCGAAATCACGGTGGAGGCCAATCCGAACACCGTAAGCGTCCAGTTGCTGACCGCCTTGCGAAGGGCTGGGGTCAACCGCTTGAGCCTCGGGGTGCAGGCCTTTTCCGACCGTTTACTGGCTGGGCTTGGCCGGAGCCATACCGTGGCCGAGGCCGACCTGGCCATCAAGGCTGCGCGCCGGGCCGGGTTTGCCAATATTAATCTCGATCTGATGTATGGACTGCCAGGTCAGAACGCTGCGGCTTGGCGGGACACCCTTGCTCGGGCCCTTGATTACGACCCGGAGCATCTGGCTTGTTATGAATTAACCATTGAGGACGGCACCCCTTTTGCCGGTCTGGTGGAAAAAGGAGAACTTGCTCTGCCTGCCGAAGAAGAGGCCCTGGCCATGGGTGACCTCACCCATGATCTTCTGGCCCGGGCAGGGCTTGCGCGCTACGAGATATCCAACTATGCCGCACCGGGGCGGGAGTGCCGGCATAATCTCAACTACTGGCGAAACGGCGCCTATCTGGGGCTGGGGGCAGGCGCGGTTTCCTGTCTTTCCGGGTTCAGGTTCGGTACGGTGAAGGACCCCGAAGCGTTTACCGGTCTTGTTCAGGCAGGAAAGCTCCCGTTTGCCGAGGCCGAATGCCTGCCGCTTGCGGCCCGATTCAGGGAAAGCGTGGTTATGGGGCTCAGGATGCTGGGAGGAGTTTCCTGTGCTCAGTTGTGCCGGCAGTTTGGTTTGACGCCGACAGGCTATTATGGGAACATACTGGAAGATTTGCAGCAGCAGGGGTTGGTCGTGGTTTCCGATGAAGGCCTGCGTCTTACAGAGGATGGTCTGCCTGTGGCGAATCAGGTATTGGCTCGGCTGGTTTGAACGGATGTGGCGAGGCGCGGTTTTTTATGGGGGCAGTTGATGATTCTTCCCGCTAACAGTATTGCCAGAAAATTGATGATCAACATGTCGCTGGTGGTTGTCGGGCTGGTTCTGGCATTCGGCTGTTTTGAAATCGTACAGGAATATGGCCGCTACCGCGACCAGGTTGATGCGCTCTGGGGAGTTCAGGTTGAAGGGCGAAAAAAACAGCTCGAAGCACAGGTTGCAGATGCGGTTTCCTACATCGAGTTCAAGAAGGCACAGGTTCGGGCCAGGGTGCAGGGAACGCTCGAAGCCAGGGTGCGGGATGCCCACGGCATGGTGAGCCATCTTTATGAGATCAACAAAGGGACGCATCGCAAAGAGGAACTTCGCAGTCTGGTGCGCGAGGCTTTGCGCAAGCAGCGGTTTAACAACGGCAGGGGATATTTTTTTATTTTTTCCATGGACGGCACGGTGCTGCTGCATGCGGCCCAGCCGAAACTTGAGCAGGAAAATCTTTTTGCCCGGCAGGATGCCGAGGGCGCTTTCGTAATACAGGAGATGATTGAGCTTGTCCGGAGCAAAAAAGAGGGTTTTATCTCCTATCGTTGGGCCAAACCCGGGTTTCCCCCGGATCAGGAATTTGAGAAGATTTCCTTTGTCAAATATCTGCCGCAGCTTGACTGTTTTATAGGTGCGGGTGAATATCTTGAAGACACCGAGGTCGAGATCAAGGCCGAGGTGTTGGAACGCCTCGAAAAGTTGCATTTTGGCGGGGGAGAATATGTCTTTGCCGGGCAATGGAACGGGGTTGCTTTGACCTATCCGGCCAAGGGTCAGAACATGATTGAACAGACCGACGTCAACGGTCTGAAAATCGTGCAGGAATTGATCGCCCTGGCTCGTAATGGGAGCGGATTCCTCTGGTACGTGATGCCGCAACTGGGTAATGAGCGCAATTTCCTGAAGCTCAGTTATGTGCAGGGAATTAAGGATTGGCAATGGTATGTCGGCTCCGGGGTTTATCTTGATGATCTTGAAGCTGCCAGCGCCGATGCGAGACGGGAGTTGCGGTACGAGATCGGCAAGATTGTCGGGCTGGCTTTTGTGATGATGCTTGTCGCCCTTTTGTTATGGCTGCTGGTTGTCCGTAAAATGGCAGCACAGATTCAGCAATCTTTTGCCGCTTTTGAGATTTTCTTTGACAAGGCGGCACAGGAAAAAGTGGAGATGGAGGTCGATGACCTGCATGTTCAGGAGTTTCGGGTTCTGGCCAAGGCGGCGAACAAGATGTTGAGCGAGCAACGGGCCATGGAAGACGGCTTGCGCAGAAGCGAGGAAAAATACCGGGTGCTGATCGAATCCACCGGCACCGGCTTTGTAAAGATAGATGACGAAGGGAAGGTGCTGGAAGCCAATCAGGATTATGTGCGGTTGAGCGGGCATCAAGAGTTATCTGATATTCTTGGCCGCCACGTATTCGAGTGGACTGCGGAGCATGATCGGGCCCGAAACAGGGCGGCGGTCAAGGAATGCGTGAGGCTCGGTTTTGTCCGCCATCTGCAGATTGATTATGTCGATGACCAGGGAAACTTTACTCCCGTAGAAATCAATGGCACGGCGGTGCACAACGAAGGACGTTGTGAAATCCTCACCATCTGTCACAACGTTAGCGGCAGGAAACTGCTGGAAGAGCAGCTGCGGCAGGCCCAGAAGATGGAAGCCATCGGCACTCTGGCAGGTGGCATCGCCCATGATTTCAACAATATCCTTGCCGCCATCATCGGCTATGCCGAGATGGTGAAAAGGAGCCTGCCCCAGGAGGCAAGTGGTGCCCAGGCCGATATCCAGCAGGTTTTGCGGGCCGGGTTGCGGGCCAGGGATCTGGTGAAGCAGATTCTGGCCTTCAGCCGGAAAGGCGGAGAAGAACGGAGCCTGATTTCACCCAAGCCCATGGTCAAGGAAGCGCTCAAGTTTTTGCGGGCCACGATTCCATCGAGCATTGAAATCCGGGAGGATATCGATCCTGACTGCGGTTCGATCCTGGCGAATCCTTCGGACATCCACCGCATTGTGGTGAATCTCTGCACCAATGCCTTTCATGCCATGGAGAAGGCTGGAGGCGTTCTGACCGTGGTTATGAAAACCGTGGAACTGGGCAAAAGCGATCTTGCCGGTGAAGACGATCTGTTGCCTGGGCAATATGTGTTGCTCAGTGTTCGCGATAGCGGTCCCGGCATTCCCCCTGAGATTGTTTCCCGTATTTTTGATCCGTATTTCACCACCAAGGATGTGGGCAAGGGCTCGGGTATGGGGTTAGCAGTGGTGCATGGCATTGTGAAAAATTATGGCGGCATGGTGCAGGCGGAGAGCATTGTGGGCAGCGGAACGGTTTTTCGCATCTATTTTCCCCAGATGGGCAAGGGTGGAGTGGCTGCTGCGGACAGTCTGCATGAATGGGCGCTTCCTTCCGGTCAGGAGCGGATTATGTATGTGGATGACGAGGAAAACATTGTTGAAATGGGCAAGGCCATGCTCTCCGGGCTGGGCTATCGGGTGACGGTAAAAACCAGTCCCCTTGATGCGCTGGATGAATTTAAAAACGAGCCCAATGATTTTGATCTCCTGATCACTGATCAGACCATGCCCAGAATGTCCGGCATTCAGCTTGCTCAGGAGGTTCGTAAGATCCGGCCGGAATTGCCGGTTATCCTGTGCACCGGTTACAGTGCGGCAATCGGCGCGGATACGGCTCTTGAACAGGGCATCAGCCATTTTCTCATGAAACCCCTTACCATGCGGGTGCTGGCCGAAACGGTTCGAAAGGCCCTTGGGCAGAAGGCAGTGAAGAATGAAGAATGAAAAATTAAAAGCTAAAGAGCAAGCGAGCATGATGATTGATCGAAGGCGGGGCTGCCTGTAATGGCGAAAGAGAAAACATCGTATGTATGCAGCGGTTGCGGTGGCGTGTTCAGTAAATGGGCCGGGCAGTGCGGCGACTGCGGCGCCTGGGATACCCTGGCCGAACAGCAGGGAGCTTCCGGTCCAGCGAGCCGTTTTCAGGGTTATTCCGGTTCCCTGGCCCAGGTGCAGACCATGGCCGAGGTGGGCAAGGATGAGCTGACCCGTTTTTCCACCACCATGACCGAGTTGGACCGGGTGCTGGGCGGCGGGTTGGTGCCGGGTTCGGTGGTGTTGATCGGCGGCGACCCCGGGGTTGGCAAATCCACCGGCTTGCTACAGGTTTGCTGCAATTTGAGTCTTTCCCGCAAATGCCTCTATGTGACCGGCGAAGAGTCGCTTCAGCAGATCGCCATGCGGGCCCGTCGGCTCGGGCTGCCGGATCAGGCATTGCTCCTGCTGGCGGAAACCAGGGTGGAGGATATCTGCGCCACCGCTCTGAAGGAAAGGCCTGAGGTTATGGTGATCGATTCCATCCAGACCATGCAGGTGGCAGACAGTCAGTCCGCGCCGGGCAGCGTCAGTCAGGTCCGGGAGTCCGCAGCCCTGCTCACCCAGTTTGCCAAGCAGACCGGCGTGGCCATCTTCCTGGTGGGGCATGTCACCAAGAGCGGGGACCTGGCAGGGCCCAGGGTTCTGGAGCATATCATCGACGTGGTCTGTTACATCGAGGGCAGCGGGGACAGTCGGTTCCGGGTAATGCGGGCGGTGAAGAACCGCTACGGCGCGGTGAACGAGCTGGGAGTCTTTGCCATGACCGACAAGGGTCTGCGCGAGATATCCAACCCTTCGGCCATCTTTCTTTCCCGTAATGCCGAAGCCATGCCCGGCAGCGTGGTCATGGCGATCTGGGAAGGCAGCCGCCCCCTGCTCGTTGAAATGCAGGCCCTGGTGGATGACA
>JAHJTI010000070.1 GCA_018829945.1 Pseudomonadota bacterium
AGCCAACAGCCTGCTCAAGACCCTGGAAGAACCGCCCAGCCAGACCATGCTTATCCTCACGGCCGACGAGGCGGGCGGTATTCTGCCCACCATCCTTTCCCGCTGCCAGACCGTGCCCTTTTTCCCGCTCCCCCAGAAAGAGGTGGCGAAAATCCTGGCGCAGGAGGCGGAAATAGAACCCGAGAGCGCAGCCACCCTGGCGGCCATAGCCGAAGGCAGCCTGGGCCGCGCCAGATTGCTCCTGGCCAAGGATCTGCTGGGCATGCGGCAGGAGATTATCGACAATCTGTTGCGCTGTGAACCCGACACCCCGGCAACGATCCAGACCTTTGGCGAACTCGCCGAGTCTGCAGCCAAGCTCAAGGAGGATTTGGGCGAACTGCTGGAACTTATCACCACCTGGCTCCACGATCTCATCCTTCACAGTCATGGCGCATCCGGCAAGGTCATCAACCATGATCTTCGCGCCACGTTTACGCCTGCCTGCCGCCGCTGGTCCGGCCGCCAACTTTCCGAACGGTTGCGACTGATCGACACAGCTCGAAAGCAGCTGGCCCGGAACTGCAACCCCACCGCGGTGTGCGAAGTACTTTTCTTTGCGCTTCTTTAATGGTATGATCCCCTTTTGTAAATGCTCTATAGCGCCGCATCTGCTTTGTCATCGGCCTGCTCGCGTGCAACAGCACACTTCGCAGACCTCTTCCTCGCATCTGTGGCACTACGAAACATTTACACTCCGAAAAAATTACTATGTTTCAGCCTGCGGGCTGCTTGAGCGCAATACATGAACGAAACTCCGGAAACATCCCCAGAAGAGCTGGTGCATGAAGACCAGCACAATGCGGCGGAAACCTGCTACACCATCCAGTTCCGCCCGGGGGACCAGTTTTTATCCGCTGTCTCCCGCATCCAGAACCTCAAGGTCAACGAACTGGTCATGGCCCAGACCGAACACGGCCTTGAACCCGCCACAGTCCATTCCCGAACCCTGCCCTGCCCGGGGCGAACCGAACCGCAGGGACTGGGCAGCCACCTGATCGTCCGCCGCGGCACCAGGGACGAAATAGAAAAATTCGCCCGCCTGCTTGAACGCGAACAGGAAGCTTTTACCGTCTGCACCCGCTTCATCGCCTCCCATGGGTTGCCCATGAAGCTCATCAAGGTGGAGCGCTTTTTAAACGGCAGCAAGATCATCTTCTACTTCACCGCCGACACCAGGGTTGATTTCCGCGAACTGGTCAAGGATCTGGTCCAGGAATTCCGCACCAGGGTGGAGATCCGCCAGGTCGGGGTCCGCCACGAAACCAAGATGATCGGCGGCCTTGGCTGCTGCGGCCGGGAACTCTGCTGCTCGTCCTACCTCAAGAATTTCGCCCCGGTTTCCATCAAGATGGCCAAGGAACAGGGGTTGCCGCTCAACCCGGCCAAGATCTCCGGGATATGCAACCGGCTGCTCTGCTGCCTCACCTACGAGTACGAGACCTACCACGCCATGCGGAAGAAAATGCCCAAACCGGGCAAAATCATCACCGTGGGCGAAAAAAACTATAAGATTATCAAGGTGAACGCCCTGGAAGAAACCCTTGAGGTCTCCTGGGTGGAGGGGCAGGAAAGAAACATCATCCTGACCAAGGAAGAATGGACCAAAGCACGAGCGGCTCAGCCGGCCCAGGGCCAGCAGCAACCCCAACCCTCTGAAGCGGAAGGTCCGCCCCGGAAGAAAAAACCTAAGCACAACAAAGCCCCGGAAGGGCAGGATCAATGAGCGCTTATTACCTCACCACCCCGATTTTTTACGTCAATGCCCAACCCCATCTGGGCCATGCCTATTCCACGGTGATCGCGGATGCCGTCTGCCGTTACCAGCGGCTGCTTGGCAAGGATGTCCGTTTCCAGACCGGCACAGACGAACACGGTGACAAGATCGTCCATGCCGCGGCAGACGCCGAGGTTTCCGTACAAGAGTATGTGGACACGATCAGCGCCATGTTCCGGGCTGCCTGGCCTCCCCTTTCCATTGAGCCGGACACCTTTATCCGCACCACGGATCGGCAGCACATGGCGACAGTGCAGGATATTCTCCAGCAGGTATACGACAAGGGCGACATCTATTTCAGCGAGTACACCGGCCTGTATTGCAAGGGA